>JANNEV010000575.1:0-7862 GCA_031379145.1 Gemmatimonadaceae bacterium | reverse complement strand
TCCGAAAAAATGGCGAGCCGCAGCCCGTCAGCCATACGAGTGTGCGCGGGCAGATCGCCGAACGCCGATTCGTTCATGGTTGCAGCTGCGCGTAGCGCACGACGGTACCGCTCGCAATCCATCGCGCCGTTTCGCGGGCTACAGACTCGGCAGTGACAGGGTGCATCAAATCCTGCGGATGCAGTGCGAGACGAATGAGCGACGAGTGTCGGTGCGTTGTCCACCGCATCGTCGCGAGCGCTCGAGAGCCCCAAGCACGGAACGTGCCTCGTCCGCTCCATCGCAACGCGGGGGCCGCCATGAGAACGCCGCGCGGGTGCAGTCGAACGCCCCGCGCGTCCTCGCTGATCCGCAAACCCGCGTCGCGAACCGCGTCATGCGTGGCCTCGCGCGCGAGCCAGGCGGGAGGGATGAAGCCGATCGGCGACAGCCGTAGGTCCGAGAACAGCGCCAACCCGCGAGCGATGCGCTCTCCAGCCTGCGCGTACGACAGTGTCAGGAACTCCCCCTCCGCATTCGTTCGTCCCACGGCACGCACATGATCACGCCACCCTCGGGGCAGCCCCACTTCGTCATGCCGATCGCCATGGAGGATCACCTCGGCTCCCTCCGCCGCACACTGGCGCAGCCACGCGACAAATGCCGCATGTCGCGCGAGGGGCCACTCGCCATGCCAGTTCGGAACGACGAGAAGCGCAGGCGTCACACCTTGTGACCGACACAGCGACCACAGCGCACGGACGAGATGCTCCATCCCTGGTGTGACATCGTGCATCGACACGAGCAGGCGACCGCGCGATTCAGGGGCGACTGTCGCGCCGCCCGCCGTTCCGGCGTGCGGTTCTCCTCCACTCTCAGCGCGAGAGGACGTCACGATACACGGCGAACAAGCGATCGAATACCTTGTCCCACGAATGCTCGGCCTCGGCGTACAAGCGTCCCTTGACGCCCAATCCAGGAAGATCGTCCGCAAACAACGCGACGGCTTGCTCCGTCAGCGACGCGGCCACACCCGACTCGAAGGTTCGGCCGGCACCGCTGTTGGCCACCTGCTCGGCAACGCCTCCCTCGTCGGCCGAGAGCACTGGAGTGCCGCTGGCGAGCGCCTCCAGGGACGACAGCCCAAACGTTTCGATTCGCCCGGGCGCGATGTAGACGTCGAACGCCGCGAGGAGATCTGCCAGAGCGTCCCGTTCCGCCTCGAACGGTAGAAACGTCGTCCGCGCGGCGTACGGATGCGCACGCAGCATGCGCTCCTGCGGTCCCGCGCCGACCAACACCAGACGTGCGCCACATCGACGCTCAACTTCGGCCCAGGCGTCAAGGACCACATGCAGTTCCTTTTCGGACGCGAAGCGTCCCACGAAACCGGCCAGAGGTCCGGCTGGAAGTCCGTGTCGTCGACGCGTCTCCGTTGACTGCGCGCGTCGTTGCGGCGAGAAACGCTTCAGATCGACCCCGAGCGGCACCTTCGCAATCCGCGTAATTCCTTCGCGGGCGAGATCGTTCGCGGAGTAGTCGGAGGTAACGATCGTGAGCGGAAACAGATGGTCCAGGTGTCTCATGTATCGCCACGCCGCCCGATACACACCGTACCGGGCCATCCCGTTTCGCCCGGCACGCGGCGCGAACATGCGTGGCAGGTTCGTGTGGTAGAAGCACACCAGCGGAACGTCGAGGCCGCGCGTCACATGGCGGACGATCCATGGCACGATGAACGGACTGCCGATCTCGATGATGTCCGGCTGTTCATGCCGTACGATCCTGGCGACACTGCGTATGGCGAACATGAAGCGATACGGCTTCTGGCTCGGGATCGGCGGTCCCTGCAACCGGTACATCCGCACACCTTCTGCCTCAGTAATGGCATCACCGGATCCCGGAATTGCCAGGACCTGCCGCAGCCCAGGCCGCGCCGCAACGTATTGCGCTTTCTGCAACAAGTACGTGCGGATGCCCCCACTCGTGCTCCCGAACCACTCCGTTATGTCCAGAACGCTGAGCGCGGCATCAGGTCGCAGGATCGGAGGCAACCGATCTTGACCAAGATTTGCCGGTGGGAGTGTCTCTTCCGGTTGCAGCAATCGATTGACGAACTGACGAGTCGTCTGCGAAGCCTCGGCGGGTCGTGCGACGCGCTCCGGTTCCGACGGCGACGAGATGGACCGCACGGTGGTGTTCGCGGTCACGAGCGCAGGTGCGGGCAGAGGCTAAGCATAGTCGAAGGGCGCAGTTCGCAAGAGAAAGCTCGCGGAACGGCAGCGACCGAAGCATCGTCGCAAACCGTCGGAAATCGTTATCCTGCAAACTGCGCCCTTGACCGTGGCACCGGGCCAGCGCGTGCGGCGCTGTTACCGCTGTGTTACCGCATCGACAAGGCGGCAACCGTTGCTTCCGGCGCCGTCTCCACCACAAACGTGACCCGGCGATTCAGCGCCGCGCCCGGGGCATCACGTTCCGCACCAGGCCGAACCAGGCGGGACTTACCGTAGCCGACCGCACGGATTCGACTGGCGTCCAGCCCCTTCGTCACCAGCAGCTCCCGTACCGCCTCCGCGCGGGCGCGCGACAACTGCAGGTTGTACGAAGTGCTGCCAGCTGGATCAGCGAATCCCTCGACAGTAATCGTCGCACCCTTGTAGTAGGCGGATGCAACCTGCGCAAACTTGCTCAGTCCTGCCTCGTCTTGTGCGCGCACCACCGACGCGTCGAAATCGAACGTGATCGGCATCGCGAAGGTGATCTGTCCTTCCATGGCCGTAATCCGGGCGCCGAACTCCGAACGCAGCGTTCCGAGATCACTCCGCAGCGCCGCAAGCTCACCACGGAGCTCCGCGCGTGTCGTACCTATTTCCGCGCGCGTACCGCTGTCTCCCGCGAGACGCGCAACCCGCTCAAGCCCGAGTGACGTGCGTTGTTCGTCGAGTCCGCGACGCACAAATCCCTTCGTCGCGCATGCACCGAGCAACGTGACGCCAAGCAGTGGCGCGATCAACATCGCGCACCTGGCGCGCGCCGTATCGTGTGACGAGATCATAGACTCCCCCGCTGATCGTTGGTGTCGTCGACCACGCTCAACCGCACAGCGAAAGCGCTGCAACTGCAACGCGAATGCGCGACGAGCGTGCCGCCGCCGCGCGTGTGTGCTGGTGGGCGCGGCGATCCACAGCAGGAAGGTGCAATGCAGGTCGATGCGCTGTCGTGACTGCAATCACGCGCAAGAAAATCATCCGTGTGTTCGCGTGACTGCAGTCACGCGAGACGGCAATCACGCACCACAACTGCTCTCGCGGCTCACGACGACGCTGGCGGCTTGGCCAACCATTCGCCGCCATCGACAACAAAAATCGCACCGGTGATCCAATCACCGGCCGGTGAAGCGAGAAACGCGACCATGTTTCCGATGTCGCGCGGCGAACCCCAGCGACCGAGTGGGATACCCGTCTTCGCGTAGGCCGCCATTTTCTCCTCGGCGGCAGCGAACACATCCGAGACGCCGCTGTTCGCCGGTGGCGTGAATGCCTTCTTCACACCGTCCGTTGGAATCGGCCCGGGAGCAATGGCATTCAGGCGAATGCGCTGCGGTGCCCATTCCACGGCCAGCGTCCGCGTCAGCGCATCCACGCCGGCTTTCGCCGCTGTGGCGTGCGCCATGAGCGGCCACCCACGATAGTGCAGCGTCATCGAGATGCTCACTATGCGTCCCCCGCCCTGTTGCGCCATGACCGGAAACACCGCCTGCGAGCAGTAGAACGTGCCAAAGAGATCAATCTCCAGCACGCTCCGCCACGCATTGGGTGAAAGCGTTGCGCTCGGCGCGTAGAAGTTCCCAGCAGCATTGTTGACCAGCAGATCCAGTCGACCGTGCTCCTGCGCCACTCGATCAACGGCGTCCTTGACCTTTTCCGGATCGCGCACGTCGAGTTGTACACTCGTGGCCTTGCCGCCTTGTCCGACAATCGAGGCACACGCCTTTTCCAGATTCTCTGGCTTCCGGCTGGCCAGCACAACATGTGCGCCGAGCTCAGCCAGCAACTCGGCGACGCCAAAACCGATGCCGGTGCCCCCGCCGGTGATGAGTGCCACCTGACCCGTGAGGAGTCCAGGAAGGAAGACGGGCGCGTGGCTGGCAGTCATGAGATTGTCCGAGGCAAGGGAATGGACGAGCGCGAGTCAGGGTGGAGGCGCATCTGCACTGAACCGCTATCGAGGTTCAGCGCCGAGATCCATCGCCACCTGCACACCGAGGCAGAATCGTCGCCGATGATGTGGCGTGAGCCCGTGCAACGCCAGAGCCTCGAGGTGTACCGGTGTGCCGTAACCGGAATTTCGCTCCCACCCATAGCTCGGGTACCGCCGGGCCAGCGTCGTCATGAGTCGATCACGGGCCACCTTTGCCACGATGGAAGCGCAGGCGATGGCGTAGCACTTCGCGTCACCTTTGACCACGGCGGTGTGCACTATGCCCAACGTCCTGAGCGGGTTGCCATCCACCAGTACATGATCTGCCGCCGCGCCGAGCCGCCGTTCAGCGCGCTCCAGCGCACGGCGCATGGCCAGCACCGTGGCGTGGTAAATGTTGAGGCGATCGACTTCCCGAGCCGATGCCGCACCAAGCCCAACCGCGAGCGCCCGTTCCAGAATGCGAGCCGACAGCAGTTGCCGTGTGCGCGCATCCAGCTGTTTCGAGTCATTCACGCCGGAGATCGCTCGACGCTCCGGCGGCATGACGATAGCGCATGCGACAACGGGGCCCGCGAGGGGGCCCCGTCCCACTTCATCAATGCCGGCAATCAGCGGCCCGTACTGGAGCCTCGCGGATCGCTCGATGCCGCTCCAACGCCCCATGATGGCAGCGCCAGGTGGTCAGTTAAGCCTTGGGCGCGCGCACCACCTTGCGCTCCTTGATGCGAGCGGCCTTGCCTGTCACATCGCGGAGGTAATACAGCTTGGCGCGACGCACGACACCGCGACGGACCACCACGATGTCACCGATCATCGGGCTATGCAGAGGAAAGATGCGCTCAACACCGACGCCGTTCGAGATCTTGCGGACGGTGAACGTCTCGCTGACGCCGCCATGCTTGCGGGCGATGCAGATTCCCTCAAACGCCTGAATACGCTCCTTCTCCCCTTCCTTGACGCGCACGTTCACTCGTACCGTGTCGCCTGGGCGAAAGGGCGGAATGTTGTCCTTGAGCCATTCCTTCTGCGTTTCCATGAACGGATTCATATCTCTACTCCGGGGCCGACGACTTGGCCCGGTCAGGGTGCTGCGGCTGCGGTCACGACTCCTGCGCGTAGGGCGCGAGGCACCGTACAACCGTTGCGAGAGGCCACGACGTGGTGCGGGAGCGAAGTCCCCCGTCCAGAACCGGCGCGGCATCGCCACCGCCAACCGGTGCACGAGGCACGAAGTGACGGGGAGTGATGCTCAGGTAAAACACGAACAGTGACATTCCGGCAGGCGCTACCAGAGAGCATCAAAAGATAGGTGACACCGGCGACTCTTCGCTACCCCTGACTGCCTCGCCGGGCAGGCTGGCAGGAAGTCGACCCCGCACTAACCTACTCCGGGTGACCAGACTCCCCGAACCCGCCCCCTTGGTCTACCCGACCAGCCGCCTGTCCGATCAGGCTGACGACTACCATGGCTCGATCGTGCGTGACCCCTACCGTTGGCTCGAGGACGATACGGCCCCGGAGACGACAGCCTGGGTCGAGGCGCAGAACCGTGTCACCTTTGACTACCTCGGCAGCCTTCCCTTCCGAGATGCCCTCCGGGAACGCCTGACCGCCTTGGTGAACTACCCGCGGCTCTCAGCCCCCGGCCAGCGCGGTCAGTGGTTCATCTTCACAAAAAATGACGGCCTGCAGAATCAGGCGGTCTACTACATCCAGGACGGAGACGAAGGCACGCCGGAGGTACTGCTCGATCCGAATGCCATGTCGGAGGACGGGACGACTCGAGTAAACGGCGTCTATCTTGATCGCGAGGCCGAGCGTCTCGCCTATCTCGTGAGCGAAGCGGGGTCCGATTGGCAGGAAATCCGCGTCATGGACCCGCGAACGCGTACCCAACTCCCCGACCGCGTTCAGTGGGTCAAGGTCTCGGATGTGGCATGGTTCGGGAACGGGTTCTTCTACAGCCGGTACCCGGAGCCCACGGTCTCGGCCGCTGCCTTTTCGACCATGAACGAAGACCATCAGGTCTTCTTCCACACGCTGGGCACTGCACAAGCCGACGATCGCCTCGTGTACCGCGACGCCGCACACCCGCAGCGATTCCACATTGTCAGCACCACAGAAGACGAACGCTTTGCCGTGCTGTCCGTGTCGGATCGTGGCAACGGTAAGGACGGAAATGCGTTGGCCGTTTTGGACCTCGTACGGGGAGACACCGAGTTCCGCACCATTTGGTCCGAGTTTGACGATGAGATGGCGGTGGTCGACAGTGTTGGCGACGCGCTGCTGGTCGTGACTAATCGAAAGGCGCCGAATCGGCGCGTCGTCCGCATCGATCCGGCCGCGCCAGCAGAATCGCACTGGATCACGGTCATCGCGGAACGAGACGAGCCACTGGACGGCGTGACCAGCGCCGGCGGTCGGCTGTTTACGACCTACCTGAAAGACGTGACCACGCGAGCGTTCGTGTTCGACCTCAACGGCGACCCGGAGCGTGAGATCGCGCTGCCCGGTCTCGGCTCCGCGGGAGGTTTCGCCGGGGAGCGACTCGCGACATCAGTGTTCTACACGTTCACCTCGTTCACGGCGCCGCCAACGGTATACCGGTACGACATCGCCTCTGGCGAGAGCCGAATCTACCGCGCGCAGACGTTGCCGTTTGATCCCGCGCAGTTCGAGTCGATCCAGGTTTTCGTGCCGAGCACGGACGGGGTGCGAGTACCCGCGTTCATCACGGCGCGCAAAGGACTGGTGCTGGATGGCACGCACCCCACACTCATGTACGGGTACGGCGGATTCAACATCTCACTGCCGCCCGCCTTCAGTGCGCTGCGCATTGCCTTTCTGGAACAAGGCGGTGTCTACGTGCAGACGAACCTCCGCGGTGGGGGTGAGTATGGTGAGCACTGGCATCGCGGCGGCATGAAGGAGCGGAAGCAGCAGGTCTTCGACGACTTCATTGCCATCGCTGAGTGGCTCATCGCGAAGGGCTACACCACCAGCGAGCGCCTGGCGATGCAGGGCGGATCCAATGGCGGACTGCTGGTGGGCGCGGTCATGCACCAGAGGCCCGATCTGTTCAAGGTGGCGCTGCCGGCCGTCGGCGTCATGGACATGCTGCGTTTTCACAAGTTCACGATCGGGTGGAACTGGATCGCCGACTATGGATCCAGCGACGATGCCGAAGGCTTTGCGTATCTGGCGGCGTACTCACCGCTGCACAATCTCTCCGAGGGTACTGCGTATCCAGCCACGATGATCAGCACGGCCGATCATGACGACCGCGTGGTACCCGCGCACTCGTTCAAGTTCGCCGCGCGCCTGCAGGCGGCCCATTCGGGCAGCAATCCCGTGCTCATCCGAGTCGCGACGCAATCGGGACACGGCGCCTCGTCGCTTCGCAAGAACATCGAAGAAGCCGCCGACACGTACGCGTTTCTGTTCGCCAATCTCGGCGTCACCCCAGCCTATCACACCACGGAGTAGCGGCTCCATGCACATGCCACAGCGAGCGCTCGGCCGGCAGGGACTCCGCGTCTCCGCGATCGGGCTGGGATGTATGGGGATGTCGGCATTCTACGGGCGAGAGGAGGATCGCGACGCGTCAAACGCCATTCGCGTGATTCATCATGCGCTTGAGCGTGGCATCACCCTGCTGGACACCGCCGATGTCTACG
>JANNEV010000574.1:0-2797 GCA_031379145.1 Gemmatimonadaceae bacterium | reverse complement strand
GCGTCACCTTCCGGGACCAGCGCGTCTATGAAATCATACGAAGGATAGACCGGCATCGGCATCGCCTCGCGCATCGCGGCAAACGACTCTTCATCCAGGAAGAGCCCATCGTCGTTGATACACTCGGCGGGTATTAGGGCCAGGTCAAGGTCACTACGATCGGCCAGTGCGCGCCGAATGTCCGCGCCGACAAGCAGTCCTGCCGTTGTCGTGGTCGGGCCGAACAGGTTGTTTTCGGCGACGATGAGCTCAAACGTGGCCCCCGTCGCCTCGTGCAGCAGCTCCAGCAGCTCCGGCATCAACGCAGCCATCGAGACTCCGGTCACCACACCGATTCGACGACCGTCGAGCCGAGGCAGCTGATCGAGTCCCTCGCGTACACGAGCGCGGAGGGACGTGACTGCCCCGACCCCGTTCTCGATCTGGGAGAACTCGCCGTAGTGCTCGATGCCAGGGAGCTCACGCTCTGCCAACAGGTACAGCTCGTCCGAGCCGAAGACCCAGCGATCGTCCCGCTCCGCCAACGCCCGCGCCTCCCACCGCTCCACCGTCTGCAGCAGCACCTCGGCGCTCTCGCGGTCCATCGATCGGCCGTTGTACAAATGGGAAAACTGGGTCACGCCAACGGGTACCAGCGCAACAGAGAGGACCGCGTCCCCCAACGCGAACAGGTCCGCGAGCGACTCCTCGAGCACCGCACCATCGTTCAGGCCAGGCACGATGACCATCTGGCCATGAAACTGGATTCCGCCTGCGGCAAGTCGCGTGAGCTGATCCACGATGTTCGGCACACGGGGGTTGTTCAGCAACACCTTGCGCGCTTCCCACGGCGTGGCGTGCACCGACACATACAACGGCGAGAGCCGGTACTCCAGAATTCGCGCGATGTCCTTCTCTTTCACATTCGACAGGGTCGCGAAGTTCCCATACGCGAAGGAAAGCCGATAGTCGTCATCTCGAACGTAGAGCGGCTTCCGAAGACCCTTTGGCAGTCCTTCGATGAAGCAGAACTCGCATCGATTCGCGCAGCGTCGAATGGTCGGCGGCGCGAGCTCCACGCCCATGGACTCACCTTCAGACCGTTCAATATCGAAATCGATCGCACTGCCGTCGGGCAGTCTGGCCGACACAACAAACGCCTCATCGGCCGTCAGGAACTCCCAATCGAGGAAGTCCTCCAACGGCCGTCCATTGACGGCGAGCAACTCGGTAGCGGGCAGGATGCCGATTTCGTCGGCGATACTCCCGGGGTGCACTCGTGTGACGCGAACCATGGTCCCGATACGAAAACGGGGGACGGGGCCACGGCGGCCCTCCCCCGGAAACAATTCGGGCGACGACCGAACGCCGTCGCCCACTTGAAGAAACATAAGAGACCTACTGGCCGAAGTCAATTAACCACATGGACTTCGTCCCTGCAATCGAGAGCCCTGCATGAACAAAACTCGTCGCTACTTCACCGGCGCGTATCGGTATGCGATTGCCTTCGGTGAATCCACCTTGAGCGAGAAACTCGCCGAGCCACCTGCGTCCACGGGTCCGACGGCGACATCCTTGCTTGCCACCACGGCGCCGCTCGCATCGAGCAACTCGAACTTCAGAGTCCAGGAGCCGCTCTTCTCGCTTTCGTTGTTCAGGTTTCCCTGCACCTGATACGTCGCACCTGCTTTGGCCGCCAGGAAGACTGTCACTCGCGGGTTCACGTTGTCTCGTGCCGCGATCGCCGCGACGGTCGAATCACCGTACGCCTTCTTTTTGACGGGATCTGTCTCCGCGCGTTGGCGCAACTGCCAATAACCCGCGTGCATCCGCCACGTATCCGGGCTGTTGGGATCAACCTCGATCAAGCGAGTAGAAATCGGCCCCAGGCGTTGGACGTCCTTGAGCTGAAAAAGCACGTTCGACAGGTTGAGCAGCGCCACTCGGTGGTACGGGTTCTTCTTCAAGCCGTTCTCGAACAAGCTCGCGGCCTCCGCGTCCTTGCCCGTCGCTGACGCATTCGACGCCGCCTCGAAGAGCTGCACATCTGTGAAACGGTCCGGATGCTCCAGCATGTCTCCGAAAATCGCCTTCACTGCGGCCGTGTCGCCGGAGAGCCGAAGCGCCCGCCCCAGGGCCTGCGTCGCTGCCGCATCGCCTGGCGTCTCCTTCAAGTAGTCCTCGAGCAGCCCACGCCCCTTCTTCAAATCCCGCTCCTTCGCCTCCCCGGTTGCCGACTCGGCTTTCGTCAGAGAGATGACGGCCAGATTGTACCGACTTTGCTGCTTGATCTTGCGATAGAGCGAATCGGAACCAGAGAGCTCAATCACCTTGTCCATCGCCATCGCGGCACTATCCGGGTGGTTCTGTTTCTGATAGACCGCCGACAACACGTTCCACGGACGAGGATCACTCCCGGCAACCATCAGCGCGGTGTGCGCGAAATACGACGCGGAATCGTTCTGATCGGCGTTCATCGCACCGACCGACTTGTTCAGGATCTCGCTGAAGAAACGCTGCCGGTAGGGCAACACGGTCGCCTTACACTGCGGCAGCAGACGCTCGACGGCAGACGCCGCGGAATCGAGCGCCAGCAGGATGTTTTGACTGCCCTGCGGATTGCTGGTGAAGCCCAGGACACCGCGCTTGGCGACGTACGGCGCGTTGTCCTGCTGCAGGTACTGGGAATAGACGCGCAGCAAGACCCACTGCCGGCCGACCTCATTGGAAATCTTCTCAGGATTGTCCGTGAGCACCCGGATGGCGTTGGCCAAGTGCTTCGGAACCTCTCCGGCGTACTTGGAGTTCGCGGCAGCCA
>JANNEV010000552.1:0-6505 GCA_031379145.1 Gemmatimonadaceae bacterium | reverse complement strand
GCGGATCGCCAGCTGACGTACTTCGTCGGCCACAACGGCGAAGCCTCGACCAGCGTCTCCCGCGCGAGCCGCTTCCACCGCTGCGTTCAAGGCGAGCAGGTTGGTCTGAAACGCGATTTCATCGATACGCTTGACGATCTGCGCCGTCTTCCTGGCCGAGTCCGTCATGCGGACCATGGCAGTGTCCAGACTGCGCATGGAGTTGGCACCATTGCGCACTTGTTCGCGTACCTGAACGGCCAAGTCGCGAGCCTGTTGCGCGCGCTCGGCAGTCCGTGAAGTGACGGACGCTTGTTCCTGTACGGCAGCGGTGATCTCTTCCACCGATGCGGCCTGCGCCGAGGCTGTGTCCGCCAGCGACTGACTGCCCTCGGCCACTTCGTGGGAGGCGCCCGCGATCTGTTCCGCGGCGACCTCCACTTCGTGGAGCGCGCCGGCAATGTTGCCGATCGCCAAATTGACTGCGTCCGCGAGCCGGGCATGGTCGCCGAGAAACGCGCCGCTCACACGACGGGAGAGGTTGTGCTTCGCCGCCAGCTCCAGCACCTCGAGTGCGCCTTCGACCGGGCGACGCATGGCCGACTGTGCGTCGTTGAATCCGTGCAGCAGTTCTCCGAACGCGCCGGGGTAGTCCTGATCCGCCGCGCGTACGTTCAGATCGCCGCGACGCGCGGCGTTCACGACGCGTTGCGTCTCCGCGAGCATCGACCGCACGGTGCGCATGGCCTCGCCGTGCGCGACAATCATTTTGATGGTCTGTGCTCCGATGCCGTTGACCGAGCGCGCCAAGTCGGTGAGCTCGTCATTGCCGGTCACGGCAACTGGGCGCGAGTGGGCGACGATGTCGTCGCGAACATCGCCCGCTGCGAGCCGAGTCATGGCGCCACTGAGCGCGGCGACCGCGCTTTGCTGGAGGTGCTCAACCGCGGTCGCAAGCTCGGCCGTGGAGCGTCCGATGCGTCGCCCGACCTTCTGACCAACGCGAAACACGATCGCTGACGTCAGGAGGGTCGCCAGCGCGAGAATGCGGGCCAGCACGGAAAAACGCGATCCGTTCGACCGGTTGGTCGCCGCGGCCTCTGCCGCGATCACGTCACCGAACTTCTCGAGGTCTGTTTCGAGTACCGTGAACAATCTCGTGAATTCCTCGTTGGCCCGAAGCACGGCAACGGTATCACCGCCCAGGGCACTCTTCATCACCGCGCTACCGGACACCAGATACGCGTCCACCGGCGCGCCGAGCGCGTCAACGGTGGCGCGTGCGTTGCCGGCGGTGAGCGCTCGCGCCTCGATGAGGTTGGCGCGGAACCGCGCCGCGTGTTCTTCGTAACCGTCTCGCGCTCCGCGAATGAGCGCAGGGTCGTGTTTCACGACACCGAGCACCGCGGCCAACACGTCGCCGTGTACCGCGTCATGCATCATGTCTGCGTCCATTTGCAGGCGCTGCGTCTGTGTGCTGCGCGCGAGCGCGTCCTGGCTCTGTCGCGCGCCCCACAGTCCGATGCCGCCAACGCTGGCGACAACAATCGTCCCCGCAGCGCCGAGCGCGGCCAAACCGAGCAGGGTGCGATCCAACGTCCACTTGAGACTCATCTGCCAGTTTCCGATTCGCGCTGCGCCGCAGCGACGTGATGCATGCCAATCGAGACGTCATCGCCCCGAACAGGCGCCAGCCGTTCGAGACGGCCTTCCCTAAGCGTCGGCGGCGAGGTTCGGAATCTAAAGTCCAATGCGCATGCAGCTCCTCCGACCCACTGGCCGACTCCTCGGCGTTGGCGGCGGCAGTCTGCGTTTGCAGACTCACCCGCTCAATGGCTCCGCCGAAATCGTGGATCTGGTCGCGCTGCCGCGTGCTGTCGGCGGCAATTTCTGTCATGAGCGCAGCGACACGCTCGATTCCCGCTTCCACCGTGCCCAGATGCTCGGCCACGTGCGCACCGACTTTTCCGCTGCCTTCTGTCGTCAGCCGCGTCTGCTCGAGCAGCACCTGCGTCTCTCGCGCGGCTTCGACTGCCGCATTGAGCGCCAGCAGGGTGGTCTGGGTTGCGATCTCGTCGATCCGCTTGACGATGAACGCCGTGCGCTTCGCGGCGCCGCCGCTGTGCACACGGGCCCGCACGTCCTGCGTTCGTTCACTTGTTGGGGCGGCATTGCCTGCGGTCGTGTCGAGCGAGCCGGCTTCGGTTTCGTTGACCATGCGCGGCGTTGCAGCAGCAACGCTCTTTCGAAAGTGCCGGGTGCGTGAGGCCGTTCGGGTGTCGGAGGCGGTGATCAATACCAGGGTGAGCGAGTCCATCCGGCCGCGCGACTCCTGCAGTTGCTGCCTAGCCGCACTGCGGGCTGCGGTCATCGCCGCAGCGATGCCGACCACACCAGCCACCGCGAGCAGCGCGGTGCTGGTGGTCAGCTACGTCCGAATCGGACGATCGGCGAGTTTCTTCCAGAAATTCATGGACATGCTGGCTGCATTTGCATTCCGACCAGTTGGCGTCACTCGGCCGATTCGCTGAGGTCTCTCCACTGGACCTTCTTTGTTGTCGACTGCATTCGAAAGAAGTGAAGGGTGTTCCGCAGGCGGCGATGTTAAGAAAATCCACCGGCGTCCGGGGTACCGAACAAACGCCGCAGCGATCGGCTATATTTGGTGTATGACTGCCCTATTCCGATTGCAGGCGCCGTTTGTCCCGGCCGGCGACCAACCCCGGGCAATTGCCGAGCTGTCTGCTGGCCTGGCACGAGGGGACCGGCACCAGACCCTGCTGGGCGTAACGGGTTCCGGGAAGACCATGTCCATCGCCAACGTCATCGCGGCCTGGGGCAGACCCACCCTGGTGCTCTCGCACAACAAGACGCTGGCCGCACAGCTCTACGGGGAGTTGAAGAGTTTTTTCCCGACCAACGCGGTGGAGTACTTCATCTCCTACTACGACTACTATCAGCCCGAGGCCTACGTGCCCTCGAGCGATACGTACATCGAGAAGGACGCCAGCATCAACGAGGATATCGACCGGTTGCGCCTGCGCGCCACATCCTCGTTGATGGAGCGGGAAGATGTGGTCATCGTGTCCACGGTATCGGCCATCTACGGTCTTGGTGATCCGATCTCCTATCGGGAGCGGATGGTGTCGCTTGCCAGCGGGCAACGCATGGGGCGAGACGATATCCTGCGCGCGCTGGTGGGCATTCAGTATCAGCGCAACGATGTCGCGTTCAATCGTGGAACGTTCCGCGTTCGCGGCGACACGGTGGAGATTTTCCCCGCCTACGAGGAGCAGGCGGTGCGTCTCGAGCTCTGGGGTGACGAAATCGAGCGTATCTCGAAGATTGACCCGCTGACCGGAGAGACCATTGCCGCCATGCAGCGCGCGGCGATCTACCCGGCCAAGCACTTCATCACCAATCGGCCCACCGTTGAGCGCGCGGTGGCGGCGATCAAGGAGGAGTTGTCCGTTCGACTGGACGAATTGCGGGCCCAGAGCAAGTTGCTCGAGGCGCAGCGTCTGGAACAGCGCACGCACTTCGATATCGAGATGCTGCTCGAGATCGGCACTTGTGCCGGTATCGAGAACTACTCGCGCCACATCAGCGGGCGCGTGGCCGGCGAGCGCCCCGCGTGCCTGCTCGATTATTTCCCTGATGACTATCTCGTGGTTGTGGATGAGTCCCATGTGACCCTGCCGCAGGTACGGGGCATGTACAACGGCGATCGCGCCCGGAAGCTCACGCTGGTGGACTACGGGTTTCGACTCCCCAGTGCATTGGATAATCGCCCGTTGGTTTTCGAGGAGTTCATGCAGCTCGCGCCGCGCATGATCAACGTTTCGGCAACGCCGGGCGAACTCGAGTTGGAGCTATCCGAGGGCGTGGTGGTTGAACAGGTCATTCGTCCCACCGGGCTCCTGGATCCGGTGCTAGAGGTGCGACCGGTCAAGGGGCAGGTGGACGACTTGCTCCACGAGATTCGTCAGCGTGAACGCAAGGGCGAGCGGGTGCTGGTGACGACGCTGACCAAGCGCATGTCCGAAGATCTCACGGACTACCTGCAACAGATGGGAGTACGGGTGCGCTACATGCACTCCGACATCGATGCGATCGAGCGTGTCGAGATCATTCGCGGGCTTCGCTTGGGCGAGTTTGACGTGTTGGTGGGCATCAATTTGCTCCGAGAGGGCCTGGACATGCCGGAGGTGTCCTTGGTCGCGATTCTCGACGCGGATCAGGAAGGGTTTCTCCGCAGCGACCGCTCCCTGATCCAGACCATCGGCCGAGCGGCGCGACATCTGCACGGACGCGCCATACTCTATGCTGACCGTGTCACCGGTTCCATGCAGCGTGCGATGGACGAAACAACGCGTCGACGCACGATTCAACATGAGCACAACGTGCAGCACGGCATCACGCCGACGGGTGTCGTCAAGAGCATCGAGGAAGTGCGCTTCATTACCCGGGTGGCGGACGCGCGGATCGAAAAGGATGGTGGCCCGCTACCGACGCCGCGCAAGGTTGGAGGTGAGAGCACCGCGCGCTCGCGCGAGGACCTGCTGGTGTTGGTGGGCGAATTGGAGACGGCGATGCGGGAGGCCGCTGCCGCGTTCGATTTCGAAGCGGCGGCGCGATTGCGGGATCAGCTGTTCGAAGTCCGAACAGCGCTTGGCGACAAGCCCACGCAGGCGCGAGGGGCGGAATCTGCGGCTCGACGTCCGCCGGGAAGTGCGCCGGTTCGTGGGACGCCTGCCGCGGATGGTGGTGGACGACGCGGTGGCGGTCGCAGCGGCCGAGGCGGTCGCTGAGTGCCCGCCGTTCCTGATGTTTCGCTGCGTCACTTGCTCGGCCGAGGGGCACCACGGTCGCCGGACCGGGAGTCGCTCGCGGCGTGGGGTCGCGCCGTTGGCGCGCTGCTCCCGCGGCCCGCGGTCGTGACCCTGTCGGGCGATCTTGGGGCAGGCAAGACGACATTGGCTCGGGCGCTGTGCGAGGGACTGGGGGTGGAGGATCTGGACGAAGTGACGAGTCCCACGTTTTCGCTCGTGCAGCACTATCCCACGCGCGGTGGTGTCATCACGCACGTCGATCTTTATCGGCTCCGTTCGGAAGCCGAGCTCCTCGCCTTGGGCTGGGACGAGCTCATGGCCGCGGCGTCCGTCCTGCTGATCGAGTGGCCTGAGCGGGCGGCCGCCACCCTTCCGGCAGAAGCCATCGGGATCTCGCTGACCCATGACTCGCAGAGCGTCGGCCGGCGCGTGCTTCGTATTCACGCGCCCCGGCTACCGTCGGACGCACGATGAGCCGGACCGAGTCCCTGCTTGTACTCGAGGCAGCCACAACGGCAGGATCGGTTGCCCTCTTCGTCGACGGCCGTCTGGTCTCGCGTCAGTCGGTGGCGATGGGCGTTTCCCGCGAGGATATGCTGTATCCCGCTGTCGAGCAGTTGCTCGAGACGGCCAATGTCCGCGCGGCGTACTTGGCTGGAATTGTCTGCGGAGCGGGACCCGGAAGTTTCACGTCGCTACGTATTGCCGCGTCGATGGCGAAAGGGCTTGCGTACTCCATCGGTTGCCCGCTGTACGGGGTCTCGTCATTGCTGCTGGCAGCCGCCCAGTGCGAAGTCCCCGGTGCGTATCTCGTCCATGCCGATGCCCTCCGTGATGAGCGGTATGTCCTCCCGGTGTTCATCGATGCTGATGGCCTGGTGCACGCGGATGGCGTCGCACACCGGGCGGGTGTGGACGAGCTTCGCCAGACGCAGGGAGAGCGGCGACGTTTGGCTGTCTTGTCCTCGCCAGATCCGGAGCGGGAGTGGCGCACGGTGTGCCCCGATGCGGCCCTTGCGTTGCGTTGCGCCGACTGGAGGGCTGCCGGTCCTCTCTCGTTGGACGATTGGGAGCCGAACTACGGGCGGCTGGCTGAGGCGCAGGTGAAATGGGAAGTCGTGAACGGCCGCACCCTACGCGACGCATGACCGCCGCAAGCCGTCCGAACCGCGGAGGTGACGATCTCGCGCTCCGTCGCGCGGTCACAAGTGACATCAACGCGATGGCCGCCATTGAGGCTTCGGCGTTCAGCGACCCGTGGCCCGCGTCCGCCTTCGCCGATCTGCTCACCGCACCGCACGCTCGGATGACGGTTGCGATCGGGTCCAACGGTTCGCTGCTGGGCTACTGTGTTCGACTGCATGCGGCGGACGAGGGGGAGATCGCCAACATCGCTGTTGCTCCGTCGGCTCGACGACGCGGAGTCGGCGCGCAGTTGCTTGATGATGCCATCGAGGCCTCGCTGGCCGAAGGCGGGTGTCAGCTGTTTCTCGAGGTCCGTTTGTCCAATGATGCGGCGCGTTGCCTCTATGAGTCGAGGGGCTTCCTGCCGGTGGGTCGTCGCAGCGCATACTATCGGGATCCACTTGAAGACGCGCTGGTCATGCGTCGGCAGTCGCCCGCATTGGGGTGATGCCGGTGGTCTGCGCGTCCGCGCGCGCCGACGTCGCTCGCGCCGACTTCGCTCGCGCCGA
>JANNEV010000536.1:0-3746 GCA_031379145.1 Gemmatimonadaceae bacterium | reverse complement strand
GTTCTGGGAAGCCATGCTGATTCCGATGTTCCTTATGATCGGCATCTGGGGTGGCGAGCGGCGAATCTACGCCACCATCAAGTTCGTGCTGTACACCGCATTCGGCAGCATTCTGATGCTCGCGGCGCTGATCTATCTGGTGCTGGCGCTGCAGGGCGCATCGGGCGTGCCTTCGTTCGCCTTCACCGATCTCTATACGGCACGACTGCCCCTGTCCACGCAGACGTTGCTGCTGGGCGCGTTCGCCCTCTCGTTCGCCATCAAGGTGCCGATGGTGCCGTTTCATACCTGGTTGCCGGATGCCCATGTTGAAGCACCCACGCCAGGCTCGGTGATTCTGGCTGGCGTCATGCTGAAGATGGGCACGTACGGTTTCATGCGGCTGGGCTTTCCGCTCTTTCCTGATGCAACCCAGCTGTACACGCCGCTGCTGATGACACTGGCGGTGGTTGGCATCGTGTACGGGGCGTGTCTCGCGCTCGTGCAGAATGACATCAAGAAGATCATCGCCTACTCGTCGATCAGTCATCTCGGCTACGTGATGCTCGGTCTGCTGAGCCTCGACATCATCGGGATTCAGGGGGCCATCATTCAGATGGTGAGCCACGGACTGGTGGCAGCTGGACTGTTCCTGATGGTGGGCATGATCTACGAGCGGTGTCACACGCGGGACCTCAAGGCATACGGTGGGTTGGCCAGGTTGCTGCCCGTGTACTCGCTATTTTTCATGGTCCTCACGCTCGCGTCGGTGGGACTCCCCACCACGAGCGGCTTCTCCGGTGAGTTCCTCGTATTGCTCGGCGCATTTCGAGCGGCATGGCCGTTGCATCTTGCGGGCAACTCGTTTGCGCTGGTGCTGTCCGTGTTCGCGGTCACCGGCGTGGTGCTGGGTGCGCTCTACATGTTGCGCTTTGCCCTCGGCTTCCTGTTCGGCGACGCCAAGGCACCGCACGAACCGCTGGTCGACCTCGACTGGCGCGAGCGTTGCATTCTCGGCTGCCTGGTGGTCGCGGTGTTCGCGTTGGGGCTGTTCCCGGAGAGCGCCATGCGCAACTCCGAAGCAGCAGCGAAGTCGTATCGACAGCTGGTGACCACCTCGCGCCTCCCGGCATCGGCCGACGCTGCGACGGAGCTGCCACGATGAATGCGCTCATGTTCAGCGCCATGTTGCCCGAGCATCTGCTGCTGCTTGGCGTCGTGATCCTGCTGTTGCTCGAGATTCTCGGGACGGGCACGCGGGCGGCACGCCTGATCGCCGTGGGCGTGGTGACCGCAGCAGCCGGGACGGCCGCGGTGCTGTCGTTGCAGGGGTTCACCGGCGCGCCGTTCCCAGGACAGTTCTCGGTCACTCCGGAAACACTCCTGGCCAAGTCCATTGTGCTCGCGCTGGCGGTGCCCGTCCTGCTCATGTCACGCGACGATTTCGAGGGCGGCGAGTTTCCTGCGCTCATTCTTTCGTCGTTGTACGGCGTGTCGCTGCTCCTGTCGGCGGACAGTTTCCTGATCCTGTTTCTCGGGCTCGAGTTGATGTCGCTGCCCGTGTACGCGTTGATTCTGTTGGCGTACCGTCGCGCGGAGAGTGCGGAGGCGGCGCTCAAGTATCTCGTGCTCGGCGGAACAGCCACGGCCATGTTTCTCATGGGCGTATCGTTTCTCTACGGCGTCTCCGGGTCGCTCGACGTGAGCACGTTTGCGACGGCGATGTCGGCAACCGACCTGCTCTCGCGCGCCGCGGTGGTGTTGGTGCTCATGGCGCTGTTCCTCAAGGCGGCCATCGTTCCGTTCCATGCCTGGGCGCCCGATGCCTACGAGGGTGCCAGCGTGAGCGTGACCGCGTTCATGGCCACGGTGGTGAAGGCGGGAGTCCTCTTCGCCGCAGTGCGTGTGTTCGGCGGTGCGCCGGTCGCATCACCCGTGGCGGACCTGTTGGCGGTGCTTCCGCTCGCGTCGATCGTGTGGGGCAATCTCGCGGCAATGCGGCAGCCGTCGTTTCGTCGCATGATCGCGTACTCCTCGATCGCACATGCCGGCTACCTGTTTTATGCGATCCTTGGTGACGGCGCCGGCAGACTGCAGGCGGTGACGTTCTATGTGCTGGCGTACGGACTGCTGAATCTGCTGGCTTTTGCGGCGCTTCCGGCGTCGAGCGACGATCGTAAGCGCGACCAGCTGGAGCATCTCCGCGGATTGTACCATCGCCGACCGCTCGCGGCGATTGCCATTGGCGTGGCGATGCTGTCGCTGGCCGGTCTGCCACCGTTCCCGGGATTCGTGGCCAAGTTCCTGATCTTCCGCAACGTGTTGGCGGCCGGCTACACCACGTACGCCGTGCTGGGACTCGTGGGGAGCTACGTCGGGATCTATTTCTACCTGCGCGTGATCCAGTTCCTGTTCATGACCCCGATCGCTGCGTCAACAGCCGGCGCGCACGATGACGCCGCACATCGCGACGGCGCGACCGCACCAGTCGTCGAGTCTCGCGATATCGCGCCCGCATTCATTGGCGCTGCGACGGTGTTGTGTCTGACCGCGACGCTGTTGCTGGCGATCTTTCCCGGATGGGTGATCGACAGGCTCTAGCGCACCGTCGTGGCGCGCCAACGACCATCGCGAGTGACGTGATCTTCTGTCAGGTGCCAGCGCGGCGCGACGCGGGCGCGGAGAGGTCGAGCAGTTGCTCGCGCGTCGCTGCCAGTCGCTCGGAGACCACGCCCAGCAGTCGCATCGTGAACGCCAAGCCGAAGGCGGTGTCGTCCTGAAACGCGGCGAGCAATTCGTCGCCGTCGAACACCAGCACGTCTACCCGGTCGAGCGCTCGCGCCTGGAGCACCTTGTTCCGCCCGGCGAGGATCGCCGACCATCCGAACTCGTCGCCCGCATGCAGCGACTGAATACGCAGCAGGCCACCGTGCGACGTGATCTCGAGGGCAACCATGCCCTTCACCAACAGATAGAACTCGCGACCCTGATCGCCCTCAGGGAAGATCACACGTCCTGTGTCAAAGCACATTTCGCGGGCCATGTGCGCGAGGCGCTCGATGTGAGGCCGGTCGAGGCCCGCGACAAACGGATGCGCGGCTACGACGTTCACGAGTTCGTCTGACATGCTCTCCGCCTGAGGATGTGAGCGTCTGGAGTTGGCGTGATGGACTCGCCGCGACCCCATGAAAAGGCACGAGGGGCGCGCAGATGTCCAGCGGATTCCCCCCCCGGCTTTCGGACCCGCCCTGCCGCATTGCTCGCCAATTGGTACCGATGGTGCCATACTTGCCACTCATGCCGCCCGATGCCGCTGCCCTACTCGCCCAACTGGACGCCGACCTGGAGAACGACGCGACGTTCGCCGCGGCAGAACCCCTGCTGAGGCTCGCGGCGCAGTACCTCACCGAAACTGGCCGAGGGGAAGGGCCGGTCACCACGTGGCATAGCGCGCAGTCCATCGTGGACCGGTTGGACGCGGAGATGCCGCGCCGTGGTCGCCCGCTGCCAGACGTCGCGAGGCGTCTGGCGAAGCACCTGCTGGAAGACGTCAATCGGCTGGCGCACCCGATGTATATCGGACACCAGGTGTCCGCGCCCCTGCCGGCGGCGGTCTGGACGGACGCACTCATCAGCGCGCTCAACCAGTCCATGGCGGTGCGCGAAATGTCACCCTCCTTCACACCGCTGGAGCGGCAGGTGGTGGCATGGATGACGGATCTTGTGGGCTGGGATGAGCACGCTGGTGGGACCGTGACGTCGGGCGG
>JANNEV010000496.1:0-5287 GCA_031379145.1 Gemmatimonadaceae bacterium | reverse complement strand
AATCAGGACGTTCGCGACGCCAGGCCCGGTGATGACGCCGGGATGTGCGGTCGGATCTCCAACGCGCGCGGCGAAAGGCGTAGCAATGCTCAACTGAGAATCGATATGTCGTTGAGCATTGCTACGCCTTTCGCCGCGCGCGTTGGAGATCCGACCGCACATCCCGGCGTCATCACCGGGCCTGGCGTCGCGAACGTCCTGATTGCCAGCCAACCGGCCGCGGTCGTGGGCGATACGCACATCTGCTCGTTCCCGCCACCGCCCCCACATCCACCGTCGGCCATCGTCACCGGCAGCGGGCCGGTGTTCATCGGCGGCCGACCGGCGGCGCGCATGGGCGATGCGGCCGCCTGCGGCGCGACCATCGTTGGCGGTGCCCCGACGGTCGTGGTGGGGTGACCATGAGCAATCCCATAGGCGCGGCATTCCTCGGACGGGGCTGGGCGTTTCCCATCGTGCCGACGGCAGCCGGTGACGATGTTGCGCTCGCGGCGTTCGACGAAGACGTGCGTCAGGCCGTGCTGCTCATTCTCGAGACGGCGCGGGGCGAGCGCGTCATGCGGCCCGAGTTCGGCAGCGGTCTCGAGGCCCTCGTGTTCGAGCCGCTGAATACGACCACCATCGCGCTGGTGTCGCACCGGGTGCAGGAAGCCCTCATCACGTGGGAGCCGCGCATCACGCTGAAAGAGGTGAACGTCACGGGCGCTGGACCCGGTCCGAATCGCCTCGACATCGAGATCATCTATCAGGTGCGGGCGACGAACACGTTCTACAACCTCGTGTTCCCGTTCTACCTGCAGGAGAGCACGCCGTGACCGTGCCGCCCCCGCTGCTCGACGCGCGCGATCAGGCCCAAATGCTCGATGACTTGCGCCGCATGTTGCCCGGCTACGTGCCAGAGCTCGACCCGGCAGGCGGATCGGCCGCGCTCACGCTCATGCGGGTGTTCGCGCGATACAGTGCGTCGTTGGGGGTCGGTCTGAATCGGCTGCCGGCGCGTCAGCAACTCGCGTTTCTCGACACGGTCGGCACACACCTGCTTCCCGCGCGCGCGGCGCGCGTACCGCTCGTGTTCTCGCTCCTGGATACCAGCCCGCAGGACGTGACGCTGCCCGCGGGAAGTCAGGCCGCAGCAGTCCTGCCGCCGCCGTTACCCGTTCCGGGCGCCGCGCCGCCGCCGGCCGATCCGATGATCTTCGCCACCGAATCCACGATAACGCTCACGCGAAGCCGGCTGGTCGCGATGTACACCATCGATCCGGCAACGGATACATACACGGATCATTCCGCACAGCTCACGACCGGCTTCAACACGTTCGACGCGGCCCGCCAGACCGAGCATGCCGTCTACTTCGGGCACGATCACCTGTTCGCCCTCGCCGGCGACATCACGGTGCTGCTGCTGTTCACGCTGGGGAACGCGCCCGATCGTGCGTTGGACGTCGCCTGGGAGTATCTCGCCGATGCCGGGTGGCTTCCGCTCGAGCGCGACGAGATGGAAGACACGACACTCGGCCTGATGCAGGACGGTCAGGTCTCGCTGCGGCGTGCCTGCGGACCGAATGCGAAGCAGGAAACGATCTTCGGGCACAAGACTTTCTGGATTCGTGGACGGCTCCGCACGCCATTGCCCTCGTCAACCATTGGTTCGGCGCTGCCGGTAATCAACGACATCGTCGCCCGACTCAACTTTCGGAAAGCGTGCCTGGCTCCCGATGCCGCATTCACCGACGGGGCTTCGCTCGACGTGAGCAAGGACTTCACGCCGTTCGGATCGCAGCCGCAGCGGTTCACCACGTTCCACGTCGCCAGCAAGGAAGTCTTTCAGCGGCAGGGCGCGCGAGTGAGCATGGAGTTCACGCTGTCCGTGCCCGGGGGCAAGGGCGGCGTCATCGCATCGGGCGCCACCCCCCCCGCGTTCCAACTCGCGTGGGAGTATTTCGACGGCACGCGTTGGGCAACGCTCGACGTCGAGCCTGCGGCAGGCAGCACCAAAGGCTACGCGTTCGAGACCAACGACACGGTGTCGTTCCGTTGTCCGGCTGATTGGAGCGAAACGAGTGTAAACGGCACCAAGAACTTCTGGATGCGGATCCGCATCATCACCGGCGACTACGGACACCCAATCCGGGCCGCCGTCACGGGAACCGGGTCCACCCTCGAGGCGTCGACGCTCAAGGTGCCCGTCGTGCAGTCGTTGCGCTTCGCCTACGCCTACGTCACCGACCCCGCAGCGCTGGACCACTGCCTCGTCTACAACGATTTCGTTTTCACCGATCACACCGACGATTGTCGCTGGCCAGACCGCTCCTTCTCTCCATTTCGCGCCGTCGCCGATACGCAGCCCACGATGCACCTCGGCTTCGACCGCGCCCTCCCGACTGGGCTGGTGAGCCTGTACGCCGACATCGCGCCGGAGAGCGAAGGAACCGAAGGCAGCAACGCCGCACCGTTTGTCTGGGAGTATGCGTCGCCGCGCGGCTGGACCGAGCTCGGTGTGCGTGACGAAACCGAGGGGCTGCGTCGCAGCGGTATGATCCAATTTGTCGGACCGCCGGACCTCACGGCGCGTCTCGGACTTGGCGGCCCGCTCTGTCGCGTGCGCGCGCGCCTCAAGCGCGGCGAAGGCTCCGTGTCGAGCGCGGTGAACGGCGTATGGCTGAACAGCGTGTGGGCGAGCCAACGCTCCACGGCCGACCGGGAGCGTCTGGGCACGAGCGATGGCAATCCCGGGCAGACATTCGCCACGACGCGGTCGCCGCTCCTCGAGTCGGAGATGGTTGAAGTGCAGGAATGGACCGGTCGAGGCGAGCGGTGGCGCCTGTGGTTTGACGGAGTTCCCGAGAACGCGCTCCGTGTGGAACGCGACACTGCCACCGGCGAGCCAACGGCAGTCTGGGTGCGCTGGATGTCGCAGCCGCACCTGTACCGGTCGTCCTCAACGGATCGCCACTACACCGTGGAGCGTGCCACTGGCGCGGTGCGCTTCGGTGACGGCACCAACGGCGCCATCCCGTCGGCTGGCCGACCAATAGTCGTGTCGTATTCGAGCGGTGGCGGTGTGCGCGGCAACGTCCCACCGGCCCGCATCACCGAGGTACGCGCCGCAGTCGCCTACTTGCAGCGCGTCACCAATCCGATCGCGGCGAGCGGTGGTGCTGACGTCGAAGTCGTGGCCGACGTGCTCGAACGTGGTCCGCAGCATCTGCGCAATCGCGATCGCGCCGTCGCGCCGCTTGACGTGGAGTGGCTGGCCCGCGAGGCGTCGCCCGCAGTCGCACGCGCCCGCTGCCTGCCGATCACCGGGCCAATGGGACACGCCGAACGCGGGTGGATCACGGTGGTTATCGTGCCGTTCGGTATCGAGCCGATGCCGTCGCCAAGCCCGCAGCTCCGCCGCGACGTCGTGCGGCACCTCGCCGTGCGTGTTCCGGCGACCGCGGCATCGCGCGTTCGGGTGGTCGCGGCACAATTCGTCGCTGTGGGCGTACGCGCAGAGATCGTGCCCATCGAATCGGGCGCCGCCGCGGCACTCGAGGACGCGTTGCGCAGGGCGCTCAACAACTTCCTGCATCCGATCACGGGTGGGCCGCGCGGCGAAGGGTGGGATTTCGGCGAGACGGTGCACCTGTCGCAGATCGCCGCCCTTATCGAGGGCACGAACGGTGTGGACTATGCGCGCGAACTCTCGCTCGTGTGCGGCGGCGCGCTGCAGGGCGACACGGTACCGGTCGGTCACGATGCGCTGATCACGTTTGGTGACCACGAGCTCCGTCTCACCGTGGGCGCACTCTGATGCCACTCCCACTTGGCACGCTCGACACGCGGACGTTCGAAGATCTGCTCGAGGAAGCGCGCGCGCTCCTCCCGCGGGGGGCGCCGGCGTGGACCGATCACAACTATCACGATCCTGGTATCACCCTCATCGAGTTGTTCGCATGGCTCGCCGAATCGGCGTTCTATCGACTCGACCGGACGCCCGACGCAAACATTCGGGCGTTCCTGCGCCTCCTCGGCGTGCAGACTCGTGCTCCTGGGGTGGCCGATACGGTGCTCGTACTCGGCGGTGCGGCGGCGGGACAGGCACTGCCCGCTGCGCTGCAGATAGGCGACGCCGCCGCACGTGTCGTGTTCCAGACGTCCGATCCGGTGTTCGTTACGACGACGGCGCTGGTCGCCGTGTTGACCGGAACCGGCGGTGCGTGGGTGGATCGTACGGCGGACAACGCGGCGGCGCACAGCTATCCAGCGCTGGGTCGGGCACCGGCAGCCGACGCTGCGCTCTACCTTGCGTTCGATCGGCCGTTCGCGACCACCACCGCGACGCTGAGTTTCTTCCTGTGGGCGCGTGAGGCCGAGTCCGATCGCGCCATGGTTGCGCGCACTCGGGACGAGTATGCCGCGGCCGATGCCGACACCGTGCGCGATGCGCCGCGCTCGGCGCCGCGCCTTCGCCGCGACTGGCGACAGCATTGGAGCGCTCGAACCGTGTGGGAATACAGCGCCCCTGGCGGTACCTGGAAGCCACTCGGCAACGTCGTCGATGAAACGCGAAATCTCACCGTGAGCGGGTTCGTCCGCGCAAACGCACCGCTGGACTGTGCGCCGCTCTCCCTGGCCGCCACGCCGCCCGCGCTTGCGAATCGATTTGTCATTCGCTGTCGGCTCACGGGTGGCGCATACGACTGTGCACCGGCCATCACACGCGTCGCACTCAACGCGGTCCGGGCTCGTCACGAGTGCGACACCGTCGAGCTGGCGAGCGGATATCGCAGCACGGGACGCGCCGGTCAGCGCATCGATCTGTCTCGTGCGCCCGTCGTGTCCGGCAGCACGGCGGTACGCGTCATGGTCGGCACGATGGACGATGGACTGTGGAGCGAGGTTCCGAATTGGGACGGCGTGGGTCCGCACGACCGTGCGTACGTGCTGGAGCCAGAGGCCGCGCACATCGTCTTCGGCAACGGACGCATCGGACGCGTGCCGCCGGCGAGCGCGCAGATCGTGGTTCAGTACCGCACCGGCGGCGGAGAGACCGGCAACGTCGCTGTGGCCACGCTCAACACGCTGCTCGATGGAACGCACAATGCCAACCTCGTTGCGGGGTGGACCGCCCTCAGGTCGACCCTCACCGTGGCGCAACCCTGCGCGGCGAGCGGAGGCGCGGCGGCTGAGACGCTGTCCTCGGCCACGGCACGCGCCGTCGACCTGCTCACCAGGCCCGAGCGTGCGGTCACACTTGCCGACATCGAGGCGCTTGCACTGTCGGTGCCGGGCACCACGATTG
>JANNEV010000199.1:0-13963 GCA_031379145.1 Gemmatimonadaceae bacterium | reverse complement strand
CCGCGCAAACCGCACGCCTGCGGGCCGACTTCGCCGTGGGGCCACGCTTGAATACGACGATGTTCGCGCAGTGGGACAACGAGTCCGACCGCGCCTCCGTGAACGCGCGAGTTCGCTGGACCCTGGTGCCAGGCAGCGACCTCTACGTGGTATGGAACAGCAACTGGGACACCGAGGTGGCGTCCCGCGTTCGGTTCACCCGGCCACAGCGCGGCGGGCTGGTGGCCAAGTACGTGCACTTCTTTCGGCGCTGAGTCAGCGGCGCTGAGTCAGCGGCGCCACGCACCGCAACGCTATCGCGACGACATTGTGGCGTATGGCGCGCACAGCGGGTCACCGATGACCACATCCTTCCACATCACCATGCGGGAGGCCGCGTAGAACGCCTCGGCCAGTGTGTAGCCCCGCACGTATCGTTCGAACAGAATGTCCGGGTTGGCCAGAGCGATTGAGTACGGTTCGCTGACGTACCCCTTCACTCCCGTCACCCCTTGAGCGATCAGATCCACGATACGACTCTGCCCACCCGTAGTTGGCCCAAAGGTGCGCGCGCTCGTGGACACATACGTCTCCGCCAACGCACCGGGAAGAAAACGTACGGCGTGATACGTCGTGCTGTCGAACGCTTCATCGTTGCTGCCCCAGCTCGCATAGCCCATGACCGGCGCTGCAGGGGCTACGAAGCGCATCGTGGTATCGAGCTGCGTTTCGAGGCCAGCCAGTTGCAGACGGAACGCGGCCGCGTACAGCATGTTGTTGATGGCGCGATAGCCGTTGTCACGCTGCGCCTGTGGCTTGGCGTCAAAGAAGAATGGGCCACGCACTGGCTGCGCATCCACGCTGTGATCGATGAGGCGAAAGCAGTCGGTCACAACGGCGCAATCCAGTCGCGTGACCAGGTACATCGCAAAACGATCGCTGTTGAACGGCTCTCGCGCGTTGAAATACGGATTCCGATACGTCGCCAACCAGGTGGAGTCGAAGCCCACCATGGGAGGTATGGAGAGCCGCATGCCCGCCAGATGCGCATCGACGGCGTAGCCGGAGCCTCCGGCGATGCGCAGCGGTACTCCGGTCGTGAGCACGATGAAGTCGATGCGCTGTGGCAAGGAGTCGATCGCATCACGAACGGGATCGATCAACGCCCGTCGGAACTCCAATGCACTGATCTCATCGCCGATGGGCACGTCCACGCGTACCAAGTGGCTGGCCGCGATGTTTCGGCGCTGCATATAGTAGCGTCCAACGCGTTCACTCGATTCACTGCGGGCGTTCACCACCACGAGTACGCGATCCGCCCCACTGCGCGGCGCCGACTTCACCATGCGTGGTGGCCGATCCGCACACGCGCAGAGTACGAGCAACGACCACCCGATGCCCCACGCTCCGGCGAGCGCGCGGGTGGCATTCGAACCACACATGAAGTGACGCACCAGCCGGCGCATTCGATTGACGGCACGACGTGGCGAAGGAACTGCGTACACGGGCATCTCTCCGGAGGTGACACTGGACCGACCGGTGAAGAATGCCGCCGCGAGCAGCATCAGGGAACAGGGCCCATCGCAGTTGGTCTTCTATTGCTATGGAATCCGCACCGACGCTGGCATTCGTGGCGCCCTGGGAGTGCTCCCGGGCAGTGGCCCAGATCCCTCGACATCCACGCGACGATGTTGTCATCGTGCTGCTGGAGTCGGTGGCCAAGGGCGCGTCTCTCCCCTGGCACCGGCAGAAGCTCGTGCTTGTACTCTCGGCGATGCAGCACTTCGCCGAGTCGCTGTCTCGGGCGGGCTACCGGGTAGTGCATCGCCGAGCGCCGTCGTATGCGGAGGGGCTCCGGGACGTCGCGCTTGAGTATGGTGCCGCACGTGTGGTGGCCAGCGAAGGCCGCGAGCAGGATATGTTGGAGGAGCTGGAGCGGGCTCGGATACTGCTTGCCGAGTGTGGCGCCACGCTCCGGCTCCGCGAGGATCGCGGATTCATCAGCAGCCGGACGGAGTTCTCCCGCTGGGCGGCCGGCAAGACGTCGCTTCGTATGGAGTGGTTTTACCGCGACATGCGTCGGAGCCACAACATCCTGATGGAGCCCGACGGCACACCATCCGGCGGTACGTGGAACTTCGATGAGGAGAACCGCAAACCGTGGCCAAAAGGGCAAGCGGTCCCACCGCGCTTTGCCATCATGCCGGATGCCATCACCCAGTCAATCATGTCCCGAGTTTCACGTTGGAAAGGCCGGTGGGGCCAGGTCGATTCCTTCGCCTTACCCACGACCAGACGTGATGCACGGGCGTGGCTTGAACGGTTTGTGACAGAACGCTTGCCCGCGTTTGGTCCCTACGAAGACGCGCTGATGCACGGCGAGCCCGACTTGCTGCATTCGGCGCTGTCGTCTTTGCTGAACGTTGGATTGCTGCATCCACTGGAGGTGGTGCGTCGCGCGGAACGTGCCTATCGAGACGGCTCCGTGCCGATTGCATCGGCCGAGGGGTTCATTCGGCAGATTCTCGGTTGGCGAGAGTACATACGCGGCATGTACTGGCAGCTCATGCCCGGACTGCGCACGGCAAACGCGCTGTCCGCGACCCAAGCCTTACCCCGTTGGTTCTGGGCACCCGATGGCGAGGCCTATGATGCGTCCGGCGAGACGGGGGAAGCCTGCGGCATGCGATGCCTCGCGGACAGCATTCGCTCGGTACGCGATTACGGCCGAGTGCATCACATCGGTCGACTGATGGTGCAGTGCAACTTCGCCACGCTGCTGGGCGTGGAACCCGCAGCACTCTCGCGATGGTACTGGAGTGCGTTCACCGATGCGTATGAGTGGGTGGAGCTGCCCAACGTGGTTGGCATGGGTACGTGGGGCGATGGTGGTGCACTGGCATCCAAACCGTACGTCGCGTCGGGCGCGTACATCAACCGCATGAGCAACTACTGCGCATCCTGCCAGTACGATGTTCGCGAGCGTACCGGGCCCTCGGCCTGTCCCGTGAACCTGTTGTATTGGGATTTTCTGGACCATCATCGCGAACGATTTGCCGCACATCCGCGCATGGCGCTCATGATCCGCCACGTCGATCGCATGCCGGAGGCGGAGCTGGTCACGATCCGTCAGGAGGCCGCCGAATTCCGCGCCTCGCTTGCGTACGACCACGGCTTCGCACCGCCTCTTCCTGCGCAGGACGTTCCTCCGGTGCCCGTAACGGAGTAGGATTCGCAGGTGCCGAACTCCAAGACCCGACTTCACGTCAAACCGCCACAGTCGACGCCAGAGCAACGACGTGTGCTGCGGGAAACGGTGCGTACGGGTTGCGAGAATCGTCCTGGCGTCTATCGCATGCTCGGCCCCAGCGGTCTGGTGCTGTATGTCGGCCAGTCGCGCGTGCTGCGCACGCGACTGCTGTCGTACTTTCGGGCCACGGGGCGCCGCAACAAGGCCGTGCGTATTCTGCGCCACGCCCACGCCATTGAATGGGAGTACGCACATACCGAGTTTGGCGCCTTGCTGCGCGAACTGCGACTCATCAAGCAGTATCGGCCGCCGTTCAACTCCATGATGGTCACCGACGACTGGCCGCGCGCCTATGTGGCGCTCACCGGCGGTCCCGTTCCTGGACTTAGCGTCGTCCCGCGCTCCGATGATCCCGGGGCGGTCGCGATGTTTGGACCGTTCCGGAAAGTGTCACGGTTGCGTGAGGCCGTTCGCGCGCTGGCAGACACGATGGGACTGCGCGACTGCGCCCTTGAAGACCGAAGTGGTGCGCGAGGCCAGCCGGCACTCTGGTTCGAGCATGAACGCGTGGCACCGGCGGCGCGCGCGGGGCGCACTCGGGCACCAGGCTGCCTGCGCCACGACCTGGGTACATGTGCCGGACCGTGTATCGGTGCCGGTGCCAGCGAGTCGTATCGGGCCTCGGCCGCCGCCGTGCGCGAGTTTCTCGAGGGAAAGAGCGACGCACCAGTGCGCTTGCTGCAGGCGGCCATGCACCACGCATCTGACGCGATGGAGTTTGAACGGGCGGCGGTCATGCGGGACCGCTTGGAGCGGGTGTCCTGGCTCCATGAGCGGGTCCAGCGCTTTCACGCGAACGTGGACCGACTCACGTTTCGCTATGTCGCTCTGGGACAGGACGGGAGTGAATGGGTCTATCTCATTCGTCGCGGAACCGTGCGTGCTGAAGTCTCGGCTCCCGGCACACCCACCGAACGGGACGCCCTCGCGGTGCAAGCGCTCCGCGTATTCGATGGCCCGGACCCGGCGGGTGCCGACATTCCCACGCACGATCTGGATGAGTTCTACCTGGTCGCAAGCTGGTTTCGCCGAAGGCCCGATGAGCGCGCGCGTACGCTCGCGGCCTCAGTCGCGACCGTCAACCAATAGACGGGTCGGACTCGTATCGAGCTGCGAATTGAGCTGCGAATCGAGCTGCGCGCGCCGCGAGCAGGCAATCAGTCGCCAGTACAGCGCGCGAATGTCTTCGTCCGGCACACCCACCGTCTGTGCCAGTCGCGCCGCTCGCGCCACCACCGCCGCCTCGCGCGCCGGATCGGTAATCGGTTGTGCGGCCTCTGCCTTCATGCGACCGACTTGGCGCGCGAGCGCCAATCGCTCACCGATGGCGTGAACGATTGCAGTATCGACTGCTTCGATAGCCGCACGCAGCGCCGTCAGCGTGGGAATCTCCTCACGATGCAACGCGATCGGATGCGCATTCATGACGCAATCCCGGCTCCGATGCGCGCATCGACCGAAAGCTCACGGCCCACCGCCACGGCCACCGCTCGACACTGCTGCATCATCAGTGCAAACGCACGCGGCTCAAGCGACTGCTCGCCGTCCGATTTCGCCTGCGACGGATTGGGGTGGACTTCCACGATCAAGCCGTCCGCACCTGCAGCGATTGCCGCCATCGCCAGCGGTGCCACCAGATCGGCCCGACCACCGGCATGACTCGGGTCCACGATGACCGGGAGGTGCGTTTCGCGCTTGAGTACGGGAATGGCCGCGATGTCCATGGTGTTACGCGTCGCTGTTTCGTAGGTGCGGATACCACGTTCGCACAACATGACGTCTCCATTCCCCTGCGCCATGATGTACTCCGCCGCCATCAGGAGCTCGGTGATGGTCGCTGACAAGCCGCGCTTGAGCAGTACCGGACGCTGCACTCGCCCCACCTCCGTCAGCAGGGGGAAGTTCTGCATGTTCCGCGCGCCGATCTGCAATACATCCGCGTAGCTCGCCACCAACTCGACCTGGCGCGGATCCATGACTTCGGTGACCACCGGCATGCCGGTCTCGGCGCGCACTTCGGCCAGCAACTGCAGTCCTTCCTCACCCATCCCCTGGAACGCATACGGGGATGACCGCGGCTTGAACGCACCGCCGCGCAGCATCCGCGCGCCCGATGCCTGAACGGCGTGGGCAGACTCATGCAGCATGTCGCGTCCTTCTACGGAGCACGGGCCGGCAATCACGACGATCTCCTTCCCACCAAGTATCGTGCCCGCCGGGTCGCCAAATCGAATCTGCGTGTCGCGCGCCGCATACTCCCGCGAGGCGAGCTTGTACGGTTTGGTTACCGGCATCACGCGCTCCACGCCCTCGAGTGCCGCGAGCGCGCGCTCGTGCAGCCGGGCTTCCTCGCCGATGCAGCCCACGATCGTGCGCTGCTCGCCGCGGCTTACGTGGGCGCGTAAGCCCGCGCTCTCGACGTACTCGACAATTCGGGCGAGCGCGTCGGGCGAAACATTGGGGGCGGTGACGATGATCATCGAAATCCTCTCGGGGTGGTGTGCCTGAGAGGCTCGTGGTGACGGGTCGCAAACGACGCGAGGCCCGTGCAGTGCACGGGCCTCGCGGTGGTCGGGATTGTCAGCGCGTCAGTCGCGCGCAGCCCGTACGCCGTGGCCCATGCTGGACGGCGTAAAATAATATCGGCTGGCGGTGATGAAGACGTACATGATGGACACAGGGTAGAGCGTTGACGCATCCCTGTCAATATGTTTGGTCTCATGCACGCGTCGGCAGCTGGCCCCATCCCTGCGTCCGGCTCGCCGAACGCCATCCGCGTCGCCTTTCAGGGTGAGCTCGGCGCGTTCAGCGAGCTGGCTATCCAGCACCACTGGCCTCAGGGCGCCATTGCCGTCCCCTGCGCCACGTTCGCCGACGCCATCGCCTGCGTGCGGAATCATCACACCGATTTTGCGGTCATTCCTGTGGAGAACGCGATCGCCGGTGTGGTGCACGCAGGACGAGCCGCGCTCGATGCTGGCGTGCCACACATCATCGAGCGTCATGAAGTTCGTGTGCCGATTCATCTGTGCCTGATGGCCCCGGCGAACGCGTCGCTGGCCGAGCTTCGCGTGGTTCGCAGTCACCCCGTGGCACTGTCGCAATGCCGGATCTTCTTTGCGAGGCACGGTTGGCTGTTCCCCACGCCGCATGAGGATACCGCTGGCGCCGCACGCGACGTGGGCGCGCGCGGGGATCGCACCGAAGGTGCCGTGGCTGGTGAGATGGCGGCCGCCCGGTATGGCCTCAGCATCATTGCGCGCAACATCGAAGACGTGCCCGCGAACTGGACGCGTTTCGTCATTGTGAGCGCCCGCGCGGAGAGCATGGGAGTGTAGCACGCGAGTAGCGCCGCCGGTGCGGCGTTCTGCGCTCTGGTGTACCCCGCGTGATTGACGTTTCCTTCTGGGAGGTTGCCGTGTCGGTCCTGAGAGCCTTGCATTCCCGTGCGATGATTCCGAGAGTCCTGCTGAGTTTTTGCGCAGGTTCAATCAGCGCGACCTCACTACGGGCGCAGGCTGCCGCGCCGCGCGCCGGCCCACCGGTTCCCTTCGCTGCCACCACGAGCGCAGTCGCTGGCGAGCTATCCGGTGATCGGGCGCTCCGTACCGTTGCATTCGTTGAACAGTTCTTCCGCCTGCCCGGCAACCGCGGTTTCGATGCATCGATTGACACGGTTGCTGCCCTGCTGGCCAAGGCGGGCTACGTGCCGGAGGCCAAGGCGAAGCCCACCGACCGCTTGGTGTTCCGGGTCGAATCGCGCCCGATGAAGGACCAGGCATGGACACCGGACGACGCCTCGCTCACGATTGTCGGCCGGTCGATGCCGCTCATGCGTTGGGCCACCAATCACAACATGATTGCCATCAACTCATACGCCACGGCGCCGGGTGGCGTGACCGGCACCGTGGTGGATGTGGGTGCTGGTACGGATGCGGAGCTCGACAGGGGTAACGTGAAGGGCAAGATCGTTCTCACCGACGGCAATGCACGACAGCTTTTCCCCAAAGCGATGCAGCGAGGCGCCAAGGGCGTGCTCGCCACGCAGAAGCTGCCGGCCTACAACCAGCAATCGAAGAACAGCACCGCCATTCAGTTTACAGGCATCGGCCGAGACAGCATCGCGCAGGGGTGGCTGCTCTTTGTGTCCTCGGCTGCCCGGGATTCACTGAGACAGGCGCTCGCGGCGGGCCCAGTCCAGGTAAACGCCGTGGTTCGTGCGCGATTCGAGACGCGTCCTGAGCTCACGGTGGTCGCAGAGATCCGAGGCTCTTCGCACCCCACGGAGCGCTTCGTTTATTCCGCACACGTACAGGAACCGGGAGCCAATGACAATGCGTCTGGCGTCGGACTGCTCGCAGAAATGGCGCGGACGGCCGCTGTGCTCGTGCGAACGGGTCGAGCCAATCCGGCGCGCACGCTGACGTTCCTCTGGGGTGACGAGATTCGATCTACCGGACGGTTTCTCGCTGAGGACAGTGTGCGACGCGGGGGCGTGAAGTGGGGGATGTCGTTGGATATGGTTGGTGAGAATACGAGCAAGACCGGTGGCACCTTCCTGATCGAGAAAATGCCGGATCCGTCGGCGGTGTGGGTGCGAGGCGAGGACCAACACACGGAGTGGGGAGGGCGTCCACTCACTGTTGCCGAAATCCGACCCTACTGGTTCAATGACTTCGTGCGCCAACGTTGTCTTGATCGCGCCGCTTCCACTGGCTGGACGGTCAAGGCGAATCCGTTCGAGGGTGGAAGTGATCACACCCCGTTTCTGACGGCGAAGATCCCCGCGGTGCTGCTCTGGCATTTCACCGATCAGTACTATCATACCGATCTGGATCGCATCGACATGGTCAGTGCCGCCACGCTCGGTAACGTCGGCAACTGTGCGTTGACCACCGGCCTGCTGCTGACAGCAGGAACTCCCGCCATTGCCACCGCGGCGCTCGCCGAGATGGTCGGCGTGGCGGAACGCGAACTCGCGACACAGGGCGCACTGTCCGCCGCCGCCGTCACGGCGGGCGGTGATGCCACCAAGGAACGACTCATCATCGACACCTGGCGTGACTACTATCTGGGCGCAATCGCGCGTATCCCTGATATCGCTGTGACAGCGTCGGCGATGGACAGTGCTCTGGCGGCAGCCCAGGAGCGAATTCAGGCGGCGGCACGGCGCGCGCGCCCATGATCGCGATGGCTGCTTGCCCCTAGGCGCGCGAGGTCGCCACGTATGCACTTGACGGTGAACGGACAGCGCCTCTGGGTGGAGGACACCGGCGGTGACAAACCCCCAATGCTCTTCTCGCATGGGCTGCTGTGGAGTACCCGGATGTTCGACGCACAGGTGGCGGAGTTTCGCGAGAGATATCGTTGCATCGCGTGGGACCATCGCGGCCAAGGACAGAGCGCCGTTCCGAATACGCGCAGCATCAGCATGGAGGAGTGCTTTGCCGATGCGGTGGCCATCATCGAGCAATTGCAGCTTGGTCCCGTGCATCTGGTTGGCTTGTCGATGGGCGGGTTCGTGGCCATGCGTGTGGCCGCGCGTCGACCGGAGTTGGTGCGCACCTGCATACTCCTTGAGACCAGCGCTGACGCCGAACCGCCGGAGAACGTGCCTCGCTACCGTCAGTTGAACATTGCCGCCCGCTGGCTCGGCCTGCGCGTGGTGACCAGCAAGGTCATGCCAATCATGTTCGGACGAACGTTTCTGTCCGACCCATCCAGAGCCGCTGAGCGCAGCATGTGGCGCGACCGGCTGGCGTCGAACCGCCGCTCGATCTGGCGCGCGGTGAACGGTGTCATCGAGCGCGCTGGCGTGCAGCCCGAGCTTGCGCGAATTACCGCACCCACGCTCATCATTGTCGGCGAGGAAGACGTGGCCACAGTGCCCACGAAAGCCGAGCGATTGCACGCGGCCATTCGCGGTGCGACGCTGGTGCGTATCCCAGAGGCCGGTCACTCCAGCAGCATCGAACAGCCAGCGCGCGTGAATGCGGCGATCGACGCGTTCCTGCGGCGTGTTTCGTGATGGGTTCGCTGTCGATGGCGTGTTGGCCGCTCAGTTTGTCGATTTCAGCAACTGGCGCAGCAGCACACCGGGTTCGAGCATCGTTTCAATACGTAGCACGGTCCGAGTCACATCGTCCAGCCACACGTGGGCATCGCTGTTGCGGCTGAGTTGAACAATGACATGCACCAGCACGCCCTTGCCCCGAACTTCACGATCGGCCACGCGCACGTTGTAGCGCTGCAGGAGCCGATCCACGTCGTACACCTGGATCACGGCAGCATCCCCTTCTTCCAGGGGGAGTGCCTTGACGGCGAGGTCCCAGTTCGAGGCATCAAAGAACGCGTCGCTCATCGTGGTGTCGATCATGCGCGTAGCGCGGCTGGGCGCCGTGATTCGCCCCTGAACCCGCGCACCGTCAAACTCCAGCAAGACGCTGCGCTGCGGTTGCACCCCATGATGCCAGCGCGGTGCCAGCGTCTCAGCATCGGAGACCGTACTGTCTGTCGAGACCCCCGCGCCGCGCCGTGTGGTCTGGACGCGACGAATCACGGGCTCTTCGCCGCGAAGCGGCAAAATCTCGTCGGTGAGCGATCCGATGATCTGTTCGTCGTCGTCGCGGAGAATTGAGAGGACGTACTCGAACGTTCCGTAGCGGATGCGCGTGGGCTCAATGGACGGCGCACCGGGAACGGTCGCTTGCGCGCGCGCTGGTGTCGAGGCGGCACCGGACGCCAGTGTGATCACCGCAAGCGCCGGCAGCACGAGTGTGCGCCAGGCCAGCCACGCTGATGCCCACATGATGCAACTTTTTCCGCGCTGCAACTGTCCCACGGGCATGCGATACCTCTTGGCTGCTGTCATTGCGTGCTTCTATGCTTCTGCGCTCTATGCACAAACCGCCTCTGACCTGATTCGTGGTCGCGTGATCGACGACTCCAGCCGCGTCGTGGTCGGCGCTGCGGTGTTCATCACGCGCGGTCCTGATCGACTGGTGCAGCAAACCACCACGGACAGTGCCGGACGCTATCGCAGCGAGTTTCAGAATGGCACCGGAGACTACCTGGTGTCCATCTCTGCGCCTGGGCTCAAGGCGGCGCGGCGGCGAATCCAACGTGTCGGAGTAGAGCGCGAGCTGGTCGCCGACTTCATCCTCTCGCGCGATCTGGCGACGCTCGCTGCGGTCAAGGTCACGGCCAGCAAGCCCGTACGCGCGCGCAACAACCCGAGCGCCTATCAGCCTGAACCTGGCTCGAGCGAAGCCTGGAACGGAGGCGTCAACGGTCAAATCACCCCGGGGCTCGCCGGGAACCTCAACGCGATCGCCGGCACGATACCGGGCATCACAGTCACCGCGAGTGGTCCCTCGGTCCTTGGCGCTCCCTCGTCGTCAAATCTCACCACGCTCAATGGCATGGCGCTGCCCGGCGGCACACTGCCCCGAGCGGCGCGCACTGATACGCGCGTCACAGGCGCCACCTTCGATCCCACGCGCGGTGGATTCTCTGGCGCCAACATCGACACGCGCCTCTCTGCCGGCGATCGGAATTACCAGCAACGCAATGCCTTCTTCACGCTCGACGCGCCACAACTGCAGGCCACCGATGCCGTTGGTCGCTCCCTCGGCCTGCTCAACCGCAGCTTTCGCGGCAGTATTGGAGCGGACGGCGAACTGGTTCGCGGCGCCATCGTCTACAACATGGCGCTCGATGTCTCGCGCAGTAGCAGCGATCCTGCCACGCTACTCGGAGGCGGCAGCGACGCATGGCAGCGCGCGGGAGTGGCACCGGACTCAGTGGCCCGACTCCTTCAGTTGGCCGGGAATGCGCGAATTCCGACCGGCGGCAGCGGTATCCCCGCCGCACGTCAACGCAACGACGTCAGCTGGCTCGGTCGCATCGATGACGTGCGCGACTCGCTCAAGACGCTCAACCTTACCACCTTTGCCAGCCGCAGCAGCGAAGGCGCCCTCGGCTTTGGGCCACTCACCACCCCTGCGGCCGGCGGTCAGAGTGAAGACCGCACCATCGGCGGGCAACTGGTGCATACCATGTACGTGGGGCCGGGTCGCTACGTGCTGATGCAGAACAGGATATCCGCCAATCGCGTGACCCAGCGCTCTACTCCTTATCTCGATCTGCCCGGCGCAATCGTTCTGGTGCGCTCGGCCACCGATGCCGCCACGAGTGACGTGGCGGCACTGACCCTTGGCGGCAGCCCGTGGATCGCCACGGACGACGCGCGTTGGATTTTCGAGGCGTCGAATGAGCTGGTCGGCAACAAGCGTGGCACCAGGCACCGCTTCAAGACGCAGTTGTGGGGCCGTGCCGATGGCCTCAGACAGAACGGACTGCCCAACCGCGTCGGGCAGTACTCGTACAATTCGCTCGCCGATTTCGGCGCCAATCGCCCGGCCTCGTACACGCGAACCATCGCACAGCCTGCGCGCAGCGCGGAATCGTACAACGGCGCACTTGCCGTGGCGCATCAGTGGAACAGGTCGCGCTTCTTCAGCATGCTCTACGGCGCACGCGTCGAAGCCAACACGTTTGGCGGCGCTCCACCCGTGAACAGCGCACTCGATGCCGCGCTGGGCGTGCAGAGTGGACGCGCGCCTGCACGGTTGCATGTCTCGCCACGCATGGGCTTTTCGTATACCTACAGCCGAGCCAAGGACAACGGGAACGGCGTGAACATGAACGAGCTTGGCGTATTTCAACGCAACACGCTTGGCTTTGTGCGCGGTGGCATTGGCGAGTTCCGTGATCTCTACAAGCCCTCCACGATGGCCGATGCCATCGCCGGCTCCGGGTTGGTTGGCAGCACATTGTCGCTGTCGTGTGTCGGTGCCGCCGTGCCGGTGCCCGACTGGAACAGCTTGGCTGCCAACCCCGGTGCACTGCCCAACGCGTGCGTAGATGGCACCAGTGCACTTGCTGAGCGAGCACCATCGGTCACACTCATTGACCCGTCGTTTGACGTGCCACGCAGCTGGCGTGCCTCGCTGGGATGGGCCAGCAATATCGGACGCTGGGCGCTCAAGCTGGATGGTCTGGCGACGTACGATCTGTCTCAACCCAGCACGCTCGATGCCAACTTCGCGGGCGTGTCGAGATTCACGCTGCCGGGTGAGGGAAACCGCAGCATGTTCGTGACTCCGGCCGCCATTGATGCGGCGTCGGGTGCCGTGTCACCTCGCGAATCGCGTCGCAGCAATGCGTTCGGCCGGGTGGCATTGCGCACCAGTGATCTCCGCGGCTACGGGGGCCAGCTCACCGGCACCATTGCCCCGGATGTCTTTCGCATGCGCTCGAAGGTGCAGTTCTTCACGGCAGCCTCGTACACCCTGCAGCGCCTGCAACAGCAGTTCCGGGGGTTCGATGGCGCCACCTTTGGCGATCCGCGCACCAAGGAATGGGCCGTTGGCAGCAACGAAGCGCGCCACGCTGTGGTGCTACAGGGCGGCATTGGCATCCCCAAAGTCGGCTTTTTCACCTTGTTCTCGCGCGTTCAGTCGGGCCTGCCCTTCACCCCGCTGGTGCAGGGAGACATCAATGGTGACGGTCGGGCCAATGATCGTGCCTTCGTGCCGGCACTCGGCGGTGCCACCGACGCGGCGCTGGCCATGCAGCTGCGTTCCCTCCTCGGCGTTTCGCCTGGCAACGTGCGGCGCTGTCTCGAAGCACAACTCGGTGCCGTGGCTGGTCGCAACAGCTGTCGCGGAGCGTGGACGCAGTCGATGAACCTGCAGTGGCAGCCGCGCGTGCCGATCAAGGTGCAAGGGCGGAACATCGTCACGAACATCGCGTTTCAGAATCCGCTGGGCGGTATCGATCAGATGCTGCACGGCGCGTCCAACCTGCGCGGCTGGGGAACGCGCGCCGCGCCGGATCCAGTGCTGCTGGTTCCTCGTGCATTCGACGCGGGTGCGCAACGCTACCGGTACGACATCAATCCGCGCTTCGGCGATACCCGAGCGTTCCGCACGCTGTCGCGCGAACCGTTTCGTGTCACGCTGGATTTCTCCATCAACTTCAGCACGCCATACGACCAGCAGCAGCTGCGTCGCGCCATCGAGCCGGTGCGGACTCCGCGTGGCTGGGAGCGTCGCTCCGTCGATTCGCTCACCGCGTTCTACATGACCAAGTCATCGAGCATTCATCGGGTGCTGCTGGCGGAGAGCGACTCCCTGTTCCTCACTCGGCAGCAGATCGAGCAGCTGGTGACCGCAGATTCCGTGTTCGGCAATCGTGTGCGCGAGAACTATCGCCCGCTGGCGGAGTATCTGGCCACGCTGCCCGGCGGTGTTCCAGGCAAGGCGGCGCTCGACAGTGCCAATGCCACCGACAAGCGCTACTGGGGCATTTTCTGGGAACAGGTGGATATCATTGCCCCGCTGGTCACCGCGCAGCAGCGCGAACTGATGCCCATGCTCAAGAACATCACAAACGTCACCAAGGAAGAACGCAAGCAATCGCAGTGGTACATCGGCTATCCCGTGCCGGCGGTGTACAAGCGGCCCACTATTGGTTCCAGCTGACGCGCGACAGCGATTGCAGCCCTACGCACACCCTTCGGCCAGCTCCACCGCCTCACGTCGGCCCACCCGGTAGCGTGTGACGCGTTTGCCGTCGGTCTCAAACACAATCTGCAGTCCGCGATTCGCT
>JANNEV010000454.1:0-2493 GCA_031379145.1 Gemmatimonadaceae bacterium | reverse complement strand
CCTTCGCTCCTGACCGACGAGTCGTTCGACCCCGGTTCCCCAGAGGCCTGGTCGGCGTTCCGCACGCTCAGTCACGGCATGCTCGATGACATGCTCTCGCGCCTCGAGTCACTCTCGGAAGAACCGGCTTGGCGAGACGTGCCGTCCAGTGTCCGCGAAGCGTTGGTCGAACCGGTCCCCCGCGCAGGAATCGGTGCGGAAGCGGCCTACGCGCACTTCACCGAGCGTGTACTGCCGTTCTCCAACGGCAATTGGCATCCGCGCTTTTTCGGTTGGGTGCAGGGTCAGGGAACCCCGTTGGCCATGATGGCCGACATGCTCGCGTCCGGAATGAATCCTCATCTGGCGGGTTTCAATCACGCGCCGCCATTGGTGGAGCGACAGGTCATCGATTGGTGCGGCGCACTGCTGGCAATGCCGGGAGCCAGCGGCATTCTCGTCTCCGGCGGCACGATGGCCAACACGCTCGGCCTTGCGGTCGCGCGATTCGCGCACCGACGCGCCGCCGGATTCGATGCTCGCGTCGACGGCGTGCAAGCGTGGCCGGATGCGCCGCCGCCCCGCCCGATGGTGTTCTACGGGTCCGACCAGTCGCACGGCTGGGTACGCAAGGCCGCAGAATGGCTCGGGCTAGGCTCGCGCGCGTTTCGCTCGGTACCCGTCGACGCGTCGTATCGCATCAGTGTGAAAGCGTTGGAACTGCAAGTGGAGCACGACCGGGCGTCGGGCCTGGAGCCATTCTGTGTCGTCGGTACGGCGGGCACCGTCAACACGGGCGCCACCGACGACCTGAACGCGCTCGCCGACTTCTGCGAGCGAGCGCAGCTCTGGTTTCATGTGGACGGGGCGTTCGGAGCGCTGGCCTATCTCTCCGAGCGGCTGCGGCCCGCGCTGCTCGGGCTCGATCGGGCCGACTCACTCGGCTTCGACTTGCACAAGTGGGGGTCCATGCCGTTCGAGTGCGCCTGTGCGCTCGTGCGCGATCCAGCGCTGCATCGCGATGCGTTCGCTGCAACCGCAGCGTACCTCACGCCCATGATGCGCGGCCCCAGCGCCGGCGAGATGTACTTCAACGATCGTGGACTGGAGCTCACCCGCGGCTTCAAGGCGCTCAAGGTGTGGATGTCGCTTAAGGCCGACGGCGTGGACAAACTGACCCGCATCATCGAGCAGAACGTCGCGCAGGCTCAATATCTGGCCGCGCGAATCGCAGCGCACCCGGAACTTGAACTGCTGGCCGACGTGCCGCTGAACATCGTGAACTATCGCTTCGTCGGAGCTGCGGGAGCCGCTCGGGTTCTCGACGAGCCCGCCCTGGATGCACTCAACGTCGAGCTGTTGTCTCGTCTGCAGGAACGCGGAATCGCGGTGCCCTCTTCCACGCGCCTGCAGGGACGTTTCGCGCTTCGTGTCGCCAACGTGAATCACCGGTCCCGCCGCTCTGACTTCGATACCCTGGTGGACGCTGTCGTGAGGCTAGGCCGGGAGTTGTTCGCCGAAGGATTCGTTGAGTCCCTGCACCTGACACGGCGCGAGCGCAGAGACGAGCAACCAGGCTCGCTCTGAGGACACAACGACAACCGGGTCGACAGTGCTGTCGACCCGGTTGCGTTACACTCACACCGAACGGCAACGCCTCAGCCAGTGGCACCGTGGCACTTCTTGAATTTCTTGCCGGAGCCGCAGGGGCACGCATCATTGCGCCCGACATTGCTCCAATCCTGAGCGCTCGCGTTGACGACCGGGTCAAGCGATCGAACAGAACCCGCGCCGACAACGGCCGGAGTGCCCATGGCCACCGCTCGGGTCGGTAGCGCACGCTCCTCTTCCGCTTCCACGCGTGCCGACTCAGCCTCCGCCAGCAACTCGTCCGCAGGAATATCCTCAAGGATACCCATCGCATTGAAGCGCTTGGTGGGCCGACCATCAGCAAAGCGTCCGGGCTCCGGCATCGGCGGTGGCGAAAATGCGTCGGCCGGCGTCTGCTCAAACACCAGCTGAGCCTTGAGAAAGCGCTCCGTGAAGGTGTTGGCCAGGTCATGCATCAGGTCCACGAACATCGCGTACGCATCCTGCTTGTACTCGACGAGCGGATCCTTCTGACCCCACGACCGATAGTGAATGGACGCGCGCAGCTGGTCGAGATCGTACAAATGGTCCTTCCACTTCTCGTCAAGCGCGTTGAGCATCACCAGGGCCAGCAGGCGCGAAGCAAAGCCTTCCCCGCTCTCGTCGGTGACCGCATTGAGGCTGTCCAGCTTCGCGTCAAACGCCGCATTGGCGGCCGCCACCGCCGCCGCCTGCGCCGCTTCCAACGAGGTCGGCCGTGTCTCTCCGGTGTAGTCCGGCACCTGCAACATGTAGTGCATCAAGAGGTCCTGCTGCACGTAGTCGAAGTCCCATTCCTCGGGTCCATCAAACGTGGACAACGCCTGCTCCACCCGTCGTTGCGCGCCGCGATCAATCAAATTTCGCGCTTCCGAAAGCAACTCC
>JANNEV010000193.1:0-41155 GCA_031379145.1 Gemmatimonadaceae bacterium | reverse complement strand
TCGCGGTCACGTGTTCGGTATTCAGCGCCACGTTCCACGACCCGCGCTATCGACCCTCCATTGCGCAGCAGCGTCTGGTGGAGGCTGGCAGGCTCGGTCGGAAATCCGGGCGCGGCTTTCTCGACTACACGGAGGGCGCTGTGGTGCCCGAGCCGACGCGCGACCGCGCGGTAGGTCAGGCCATTGTGGACCGAATACTGGCACTGCTGATCAACGAAGCCGTGGACGCGGTCCATCTGCGTATCGCATCAGCCGACGACATCGAGTTGGCGATGACCAAGGGCGTGAACTACCCGCGGGGCCTGCTCACGTGGGGCGACGACATTGGCGCGCCGACCGTGCTGGCGCGGCTCGATGCGCTCTACGCCGAGTACGGCGACCCTCGGTATCGCGCGAGCGTGCGATTGCGTCGCATCGCGCGCGCGGGTGGGTCGCTGCGATGAGCACCGAAACCCCGGGCGCGTCAGCCGCCACACCAGAGCGCGCACGAGCCCGATCCGTGGTCGACTCGCTCGTGGTTACCGATGCGTTCTCGCGCTGGCTGGGCATCGACGTGCTCGAGGCGGACCTTGGATCAGCGGTCTGTCGAATGACCGTGCGCGACGAGATGGTGAACGGCTTTGGGACGTCGCACGGTGGAATCGTATTTTCCTTGGCGGACAGCGCGTTTGCGTTTGCCACCAACGCCGGCGGATTCCTGAGCGTCGCCATCGACTGCTCGGTCAGCTTTCCGGTGCCAGTGCGCCCCGGCGACACGCTCACGGCAACGGCAATCGAGGAGAGCACCACCACTCGTCTCGCATTCTGCGCGGTGACGGTGCGCAATCAGCACGACGTCATCGTCGCGCATTTCCGCGGCACGGTGTATCGCACCGCACGCCAGCATCACCTCCCTACGCCAGCCTGAGCACGCCGAATGTCTGACGCCATCCTGCACGGATCTGCCGACGCGTACATCATAGACGGTGTGCGCACACCCGTCGGCAACATCGGCGGCGCGCTGAGCGCGGTACGCGCCGATGATCTCGGCGCACACGTCAGTCGCGCACTGCTGGCCCGCCATGCTCACGTGGATGCCTCGCGCATTGCCGATGTCATCATGGGGTGTGCGAACCAGGCCGGCGAAGACAATCGCAACGTGGCGCGTATGTCCGCGCTGCTTGCAGGACTGCCGGTCAGTGTGCCTGGCGAGACGGTCAATCGACTGTGCGCGTCCGGCCTGAGCGCGGTAGCCAGCGCCGCTCGGGCCATCAAGATCGGCGAGGGCGATCTGTACGTGGCCGGCGGCCTGGAAAGCATGACGCGCGCGCCGTTCGTGATGTCCAAGGGCAGCAGCGCGTTTGCGCGCGATGTGCAGCTCTTCGATACCAGCCTTGGGTGGCGGTTCGTGAATGCGCGGATGCAGGCGCTCCACGGCACACACTCCATGGGCGAGACAGCGGAGAACGTCGCCGAGCAGTTCGGCGTGTCGCGCCTGGATCAGGATGCGTTCGCGCTGCGCTCACAGCAGAAAGCCACCGCAGCGCGCGACGCCGGCCGTTTCGCGGACGAGATCGTGCCGGTTGACATCCCGCAGCGAAAGGGCGCGGCGCTGCGCGTGGCACTCGACGAATTCATTCGCCCCGACACCACGCTCGACATTCTCGGCAAGCTGCGGCCGGCTTTTCGAACCGACGGACAGGGCAGCGTGACCGCCGGCAACGCCAGCGGGCTGAACGACGGTGCGGCGGCGCTGCTGCTGGCCTCGGCGCGCGCCGTGCAGGAATTCGCGCTCACCCCCATCGCGCGCGTGCTGGCCAGCGCGGCCGCCGGTGTCGAGCCACGCATCATGGGCATGGGTCCGGTACCGGCGTCGCACCGCGCGCTCGAACTCGCTGGCCTCTCCATGGGCGACATGGACGTGATCGAACTCAACGAAGCGTTTGCCGCGCAGGCACTGGCCTGCCTGCGTGCGTTTGGCATCGCCGACGACGACCCCCGCGTCAATCCGAACGGCGGCGCGATTGCGCTTGGACACCCGCTCGGCATGAGCGGCGCACGGCTTGCGCTCACCGCAGCGCGCGAGCTGCAGCGGCGGCAGGGTCGCTATGCGCTGTGTACCATGTGCATTGGCGTTGGCCAGGGATTTGCGATGATTCTCGAGCGCGTGTAGGCCGGCACCACATGGTCTACGCGTTCGAGGGTTTCATTCCGGTCGTACACGAAAGCGCGTTCGTGCATCCGCAGGCCGCCGTCACGGGCAACGTGATCATTGGCCGAGACGTCTACGTGGGGCCGGGCGCCGCCATTCGCGGCGACTGGGGCGGCATCGTCATTGAAGACGGGTGCAACGTCCAGGAAAACTGCACGATTCACATGTTCCCCGGTGTCACGGTGGTCCTGGAGGCCGGCGCGCACATCGGGCACGGCGCAATTGTCCACGGAGCCCGCATCGGCGCCAACGCGTTGGTGGGCATGAATGCGGTGATCATGGACAATGCCGTCATCGGTGCCGGCTCCATTGTCGGCGCACTCTGTTTTGTGCCCGCGGACATGCAGGTGCCTCCACGAAAGGTGGTGGTGGGGAATCCCGCGAAGATCGTCAAGGACGTGAGCGACGAGATGCTGGCATGGAAGAGCGAAGGAACGGCGCTGTACCAGCGTCTGCCCGCGGCCATGCGAGCCTCGTTCATGCCGGTTGATCCGCTGCGGACCGTGCCCACCGATCGTCCAGTGCAATCTGCCCTGCTCCGAACCTGGAACGACACCAAGTCAGCCCTCAACTCCACGGACACGCCCGAATGACGCTCCTCAACTACGCGCTCGGCCAGTGGGTCGAGGGAACCGGCAGGTCCACCGATCTCGTGCACGCCGTGACCGGCGAGAAGGTCGGCGAGGCGTCCAGTGGTGGTCTCGACTTCAAGGCGATGGCCGCCTACGCACGCACCGTTGGTGGTCCCGCGTTACGCGCGCTCACGTTTCATCAGCGCGCGGCCATGCTCAAGGCCATGGCCAGGCATCTTATGCTGCGCAAAGACGCGTTCTACGCACTCTCGGCGATGACTGGTGCGACCACGTCCGACTCGTGGGTGGATATCGACGGCGGCATCGGGACGTTCTTCGCGTATGCGAGCCGGGGCCGTCGCGAGTTTCCGAACGAGACCTTTCATGTGGAGGGTCCGGCCGAGTCGCTGAGCAAGGGCGGTACGTTCGCCGGCCGGCACATCTGCGTGCCGCTGGAAGGCGTGGCCATTCACATCAACGCCTTCAACTTTCCGTGCTGGGGCATGCTCGAGAAACTGGCACCGGCGCTGCTCGCGGGCGTGCCGTGCATCGTGAAGCCGGCCACGGTGACGAGCTATCTCACCGAAGGCGTGTTTCGCGAGATGATTGCGGCCAACATTTTCCCAGCCGGCGCCCTCCAGCTCATTTGCGGCAGCGCCGGCGACCTGCTGAGCCACGTCACCGAGCAGGATGTGGTGGCGTTTACCGGTTCAGCGGCTACCGGGCAAATGCTCAAGGAAGGCAAAGCGATGATGCAGCACTCCGTGCGCTTCAACATGGAGGCGGATTCGCTCAACTGCTCGATCCTCGGCCCTGACGCTGCTCCGGGCACCGAAGAGTTCGAACTGTTCATCAAGGAAGTCGTGCGCGAGATGACCACCAAGGCTGGTCAGAAGTGTACCGCCATTCGGCGAACCATCGTACCGAACGGCATGGAGGAAGATGTGATCAAGGCGCTCCGGGCGCGCTTGGCCAAGACCACCATCGGTGACCCGTCGGTAGAGGGTGTGCGCATGGGACCGTTGGCCAGCCAAGGACAAGTGCGCGACGTGGGAGCGGCGGCCGCCCGCATTCGGGAGAGTGCCGAACTGGTATTCGGCGGTGACGATTTCGCGGTGGTGGGTGCTGATCGAGAGAAGGGTTCCTTCTTCGCGCCCATGCTGTTGTCCTGTTCCGCCCCATTCTCGCGCAGTGAACCGCATGACATTGAAGCGTTCGGGCCCGTCAACACCGTCATGCCATACCGCACGCTCGACGACGCGGTGGAGCTAGCCAAACTCGGACGCGGATCGCTCTGCGGCTCACTCATTACCGCCGATGCGAGCGTTGCGCGGAAGGTCGTGCTTGGCGTGGCACCGTATCACGGCCGACTGCTGGTGCTGGATCGCAGCAGCGCCAAGGAAAGTACCGGACACGGATCACCGTTGCCGAATCTCGTTCACGGGGGGCCGGGGCGAGCGGGCGGCGGCGAAGAAATGGGCGGCGCGCGCGGAGTGCTGCACTACATGCAGCGTGCGGCTGTGCAGGGCAGCCCCACCATGCTGGCCGCGATCACGCGCGAGTGGAGCAAGGGTGCCGCGACCACCACCGATGGCGTACATCCGTTTCGCAAGACCTTCGACGAACTGCACGTAGGCGACGCGCACGTGACTGGTACACGCCTCATCACGCTGGACGATGTCGTCAGGTTTGCCGACTTGAGCGGCGACCACTTTTACGCACACATGAACGACGACGAGGCGCGCACGAATGGCGTCTTCACCGGCCGCGTGGCCCACGGGTACTTCATCGTTTCGGCGGCGGCGGGACTGTTCGTGGATCCGGCGCTGGGTCCGGTGCTGGCCAACTACGGGATGAACAACCTGCGATTCACCAAGCCCGTGTATCCAGGCGACACCATTCAGGTTCGCCTGACGGTCAAGCAGAAGACCGCCAAGGACACGCTCGAGGGTGCGATTCCCCAGGGAGTGGTGGAGTGGGACGTGGACGTGGTCAACCAGCATGAGGAATCGGTGGCCGTGTACTCGATCCTGACGCTGGTGCGGCGGTCGGAGGGGCTGCACTGACGACGGCGAGACACCGTCGTCTGCGGGCAGAGGCGCGCCCGAGCGACTGATTGACCGTCGCGTATTGCTCTCAACGAGAGGCATCGCGAAGCTTCCTGTGGGCAACGGTTGGGACCAGAACCACGTATTCTGGGTGCGGGTGCAGTCCACGATGTGCGGCGATGCTTCGAACGCGATGGTGCGAACGGTGCTACGCTGCGCATCAACCTTGGGCGAGTGCGAAGCGTGAAAGGCAATGCCAATGCGGCACCGACGCTCCTGCTTGGCGTCCCGCGCAGCCGGGTGATGCTGGCGTTATTTGCGTACGCGGCTGTGGTGGCCATTGCATTCGGCCTGCGCGAAACGCCCTCCACCAGAGCCATAGTCGTCAGCCTGGCGTTCGCCGCGTTCACCACCGTCGCGCTGTCGCTCAACCTCCGCCGCGCCTTCACGGAAAGCGCCGGACGCATTGGCTGGACGCTCATTTCGATTGCGGCCGTCGTTGCCATCCTGTTCGAACTCGCGCTCGCCGCAGAAGCGGCATTCCCTGCCCTGCTCACGATCCCGCCAGCGCTGTGGTTGGCGCAGTCCGTGGCGTCGAATGGCGCGTTGTCGATTGGCTTGCTGGTCTTGCCCTACGGAACGGAATCCGTTCGACATCGGATTCGCATGGCCTCGGATGCGCTGGCCTTCTTCATTGCCGCGTTCCTGACGTTCTGGGTCCTTGGTGCTCGCCAGGAGATTCTGGAATCCAGCGCCCCGCTCCTCACCCGGATCGAGGCGCTCGTCAGCTTCAGCTTCAACGCACTCGAACTGGGTATCGTCATCTACATCGGATCGCGGGCGATGCAGCGCTTTCGCGGACCGCTGGGTTGGTTCCTGCTCGCGTTTTCGGCACTCACCGTCGGCACCGCAGTGGTCACCTTCGGGCGCGTCCGTGGCGAGCCAACGGTGGGCAGCGCGGGTGAGCTCCTGCAGCTTCTCGCGTTCCCGTGCTTCGTGCTGGCGCCCATGGCGCGCATGCCTGCCAGGCTGACGTGGTTATCCGAGGCGTCGCTTGGCGGGGACCTCCTCACGTACGGACCGGTCCTCCTTTCTCTCGTGGTGGTGCTGCCGGTGACGCTCGCATCCGGCGCGTCAGACTTGGTGCTGGATGCCGGAGTACCGTTGCTGGCCTGCGTCCTGTTGTTCCGGCAGTTCCTTGCCGTCCGCGATGTCCGGGATCTGTCACAGACCCTGGAATGCCGAGTGCGCGAACGCACCGAGGCGCTCCGCCGCAGCGAGCAGGCACTCGAGCAAGCGCAGCGGCTCGAAGCAATCGGGCGAGTGGCCAGCAGCGTCGCGCACGATTTCAACAATGTCCTCCACGCCATTCAGCTGGCCGCTCACGTCATGGAAGACGACCACCAGTTCATCCGGTCGCGCCAGGAGCTGGATATCATCACGAGCGCCACACGAACTGGGACGGCGCTCGTCAAGCAGGTGCTGGAGTTTTCCAAACCGGACATCACCAACGGAGCACCGTCCTCGGTTGCCGACTCGCTACGGTCACTGGAATGGATGCGACACCAGTTGTTGCAGCGTCAGATTCGGTATCAGGTCTCCCTCCCTGCAGAGAGTCTGCGTGTGCAATTGGCGGCCACACGACTCGAACAGGTGCTGGCCAACCTGATCGCCAACGCACGCGATGCCGTTGCGGACGGTGGCAGCATTCGCGTATCCGCCGAGGCAACGTGGGTGGACCAGACGGGCCAGGCCAGCGAACTCGGCGTGCGCGAGGGGGCCTATGTTCGTGTCACCGTGACAGACGACGGCACCGGCATTGACGAGGACACGCTACCACACATTTTCGAGCCGTACTTCACCACCAAGACCGACGCCGCGGGCACCGGCATCGGGCTGGCCACGTGCTATAGCGTGGTACGTCGAGCTGGCGGCACCGTGACCGTGAGAAGCCGTCCGGGGAAGGGCTCCACGTTCGACGTGCTACTCCCCGTCGGGAGCTGACGCGCAAAGTCAGTTGTTCCCGACGTCTGTCCGGGGCCGAGCGTTCCGAGGGATCTGGCCGTAGGATGGGTATCGCCCAGCTGTCCGAAAGACGGCACGTCTCACCTTGCCGCTCGCCCTCCGTCCCTCCTGCCGTGTCCAGCTTCAGATTGTGCGCGCGTCCGTACGAATTGCGCGTACGCGCGCTTGTTGGCATGAGCGTGCTCACCGTTGCCATCGCAGGTCCCTGCGTACGCATCGCGGCCGCGCAACGCGCCGCGACCAATGTGTCCGCCACGAAACCCGTCTGGCCTGACGAAGGGCCAAAGACGTGGGCGCCGCGCCCCACCACCGTCGAGATCACGGCCAACGACTTGCGGACTCGCCTCTATGGCTTCGCCGATGACTCGATGATGGGCCGTCGGATCGGGGAACTCGGCAACTACAAGGCGACCGAGTACATCGCCAAAGAGTTCAAGCGCTTTGGCCTGAAACCGGCCGGTGACAACGGTGGGTACTTCCAGGAGATGCCGTTTGGCCCGACCGGGTTTGACAGCGCCGCCACGCGCATGACCGTGGCCGGCCGCCTGCTCAAGGTCCGCGCCGATTTCGCGCCGTTGCCGCCGACGATCGGCAATGGACTCGGCGCGAAAGTCGAGATCAGTAGCGCACCGGCGGTCTACGCCGGTCGCTGGGGCGACACTGCGGTGGTGCTGGACCCTGCGGTCTTCAAGGGCAAAGTGGCGGTGTTCGTTGCCACGAGCGGCACGGTCGCCGCGATGGCGCCGTTGGCCGGACGCGGCGCCGGGGCTGCCGGCGGGCTGCCACCTCGCTGCGATTCCGTCCCGGACAAGTTTGGTGCCGCTGCCGCGATCGCCGTGGAGGCAAAGGCGCGCGAGGCTGCCGCTGCAACGGCTGGCGGTCGCGGTGGCCGTGCCGGAGGGGCAGCCGGCACCGGGCCGGTCGCTGGCCGCATCGGACCGAGCGCCGCAGACGCGCGCGCGGCGATGGCCGGCGCCGTGGGTGTGCTGATCGTCTCTCCGGATCCGCTTCCCGCAGCTCCGTCGCCGTTCACGTCGCGTATGAGCATGAAGCCCACTGGAGGCATTATCGGCGCGGACGGCGTCGGTGCCGCCACCATCTCCGCGGCCAGTGCCTCGGAGATTTTCGGTCGGCCAACCGATCAACTCAGCGTCGGTGCCGTGGGACAGGCCGTGAGCGCGTCGTGGAGCTACGAGTGGCGCATGTCCGCAACCCCGGCCCGCAACGTCGTGGCGATCCTACCCGGCGCCGACCCCGCGCGCGCGGGCGAATACGTCCTGGTTGGTGCACACAACGACCACGTTGGCGTGAATGCCGTGGCCGTCGATCACGATTCCCTGCGCGCGGTCAACACCGTGACGCGCCGACAGGGCAGCAACGACCCGGTCTGTCGCCCGACCGCGGCGCAACAGGGGCAGATCGATTCCCTGATCAAGCGCGCCCGCAGTATTCGAGCGCCCCGCCGCGACTCCATCATGAATGGCGCGGACGACGACGGCTCCGGCACCGTGGTGCTCCTGGAGATCGCCGAGAAGTTCGCCAAGGAACGGCCGGCACGCTCCATCATTTTCGTGTCCCACGAGGGTGAGGAGGCGGGACTGCTGGGATCCAAGTGGTTCACCGATCATCCCAGCGTGCCGCTCACGTCCATCGTCGCGGCACACAACATGGACATGCTCGGCAAAGGACGCGTGGACCAGGTCAAGTTTGGTGGTCCGACGTCCGTGCAGATGCTCGGCGCTCGGCGCGCGTCGCGCGAATTCGGAGACGTGATCGATTCGGTGAACGCCACGCGAGCCGAAACCATGGCCATCGACAAGACGTGGGACGTGGTCGCCAATCCCATGAACCGATTCTGTCGCAGCGATCAGGTCAACTACGTGTTTCACAACATTCCCGTCACGTATTTCTCGCTCGGGTACGCGCAGGACTATCACCAGCCAACCGACGAGCCGCAGTACATCGAGTACGAGCATTCGGCGCGTCTGGGACGCTTCATCCATGATGTCATGATGGCCATTGCCAACCGAAAGGACCGCTTGGCCATGACCGGACCGGACGCCACCTATCCCGTTTGCCGATTCTGACGCCGGCTGGTGAACTCCAGCCTCGGTTCCGGTTAGCATGGTGAACTCCAGCCTCGGTTCCGGTTAGAATACAGTGTGCTTCGGGGTGCCGATCCGGATGCCCCGCGCCTGACCTCTTTGCCAGAACCCCATGGAATCGACGAACCCCGCGCTGCGTTCTCGGGCGCTCGAAGACATCAGCCGCCGCGCCGTAGGCGCGGCGGCCATGACGATCAACGGTACCGCCACCAAGACGCTCGTGCTGCTGCTGGCCACGGCGTTCAGCGCCGGGCTGGTGTGGCAGGCTGACCCACGCGTGTGGGGGTCGGCGATGCTCATCGGCAGCATCGGTGGACTGGTCCTCGGGTTGGCCACCTCTTTCAAGCCCACCTGGGCTCCCATCACGGCACCGCTCTACGCCGTAGTCGAAGGCTTGGCCCTCGGCGCAATTTCCGGCCTGTACAATGCGCGTCTTGCCGGCCTGCCCATGATGGCGGTGGCGGCCACGCTGGTCACGGCAGTCCTGCTGTTCGCGGCGTATCGGGCTCGCCTCATTACGGTGACCGAACGGATGCGAGCGGTGGCGAGCATGGCGTTGCTGGGCCTCCTGGCCACGTACCTTGTGCAGTTTGTGCTCGGCTTCTTCAACATCGCGATTCCGTTCATCAACGGCGGTGGAATGCTGGGCATCGGCTTCAGCCTGCTGAGCACCGGACTGGCCGCGTTCTTCCTGCTGCTGGACATGGATCGTGTCGAGCAGATGGTGCGCTCCGGCATGCCCAAGTCCATGGAGTGGTACGGTGCGTTCGGCTTTCTGGTCACGTTGATCTGGCTCTACATGGAGATGCTCAAGCTCCTCAACAAGCTCAATCGGCGGTAAGGCCGTTGGTTTTCGAACGCCACTGGGCTGACGCGTGACCGCGGAGGCGACACCGCAGACAGCAGGCCAGGCAACCCAGTCGGCAGCGCCAGCGCATGCAGCGCCAGCGCATCCGGCGCACGACACCGCTGATCTTGGGTTCGGTCGGGTCGTCTCCGAGCAGGCGCGCGGGCGGTTTCTCGCGCGCGACGGCGTGCCAACGAGTCGCAAGTACGGTCTGGGGTCGCAACGGGCGGAGCAGTTCTACCTCGCTGCGCTCAATGCCAGCTGGCTCTCGTTCATGAGCTGGTTGATCGGGGTCCTGCTGTTCGTGAACGGTTGCTTCGCGCTCGCGTACCTCTCGCTGGGCACGTCGGCGCTGAATGGAACAGAAGCCATGGGCCTCGACGATCCGTTCTTGCGTGCGCTCAACTTCAGCGTGGCGGTCTTCACCACGACCGGGACGGGCACGATGCACGCGGTGGGTGCGACGGCGCACTGGTTGCTGGTGTTCGAGTCGCTGCTCGGTCCGATCTTCCTGATTGCCGCCGGCGGCCTGCTGATCGCTCGGCTCACGCGCCCTCGCATGCAGATTCGCTTCAGCGACTCGGCCGTCGTCGCACCGTACGACGACGGGCGCGCGCTGATGTTCCGCATGGTGAGTGTGCAGCGCAGCGATCTCAGCGACGTACGCGTGCGTATCGTGCTGGTTCGATACGAACAGGTGAACGGGAAACGCGAACGGAATTTCCATCAGCTCGAACTTGAGCGTGATTCGGTGGAGATGTTCACGCTGCATTGGACCGTGGTACATCCCATCACGTCAGATGGCCCGCTGGCTGGCGCGACGCCAGCGAGCCTGGCAGCGTCGCAAGCGGAGTTTCTGATTTTCGTCAGTGCGCACGAGGCCACCTTCTCCACGCGCGTTACCGCTCGAACGTCGTACCTCTACGACGAAATCACGTGGGATGCGAAGTGGGCGAGCATCTTCACCAGCAGTGCCGACGATGTGGTTGCCATCGATGTGGACCGTCTGGACCGAACCGAACGACTGAACGAGGGGACGACCAGTCGTCCCGCTGTCCGCGAGGGGTTAACGCCCACGGCGGCGTAGTCGCCGTCCTTGCAACGGTCCGCAGCGCTGGGCGCATCAGGATCACGTGCGGTTACGCGCGTCCCGCGGACTTACCGCTCGCACCAGACCGCATCACGCGAAAGGCGAAGTCCGGGGCGCCATCCCGGTGCGGCCACAACCCCGCCCGGCGCTATGTCGGGAGGCGGGTTCGTGAATTCGTACGCCAGGAGTTGCTGCAGTTCTGCCGCGAGGAATCGACGGGCGGTCGATCGTGGCATCCGCACGCGATTGATGGCGCACACCGACCGAATGACGGAAAGCCCAGCGGCGATTTCCGTGAACGCCGTCGTGGCCTGCACGGCCTCAACGCCTCGGAGGTCTCCTGGAAGGCGGTCCGGGCGGCTGAGTTCGAGCTCCATGCGCCGAAGTTGCGACGTCGCACTGTCCAGATAGAACGCGCCGTGCACATCCGGTGAGCGCAGTTTGTCGGCCGCACGCGCGTCGAGACGCAACCACGTTTCGCCGTCCTGCGTGAGCGTGCCGCCGTAGGCGAAACAGTGATTGCGCGCAAAGGTGTCGTCGGCGAGGTCGAGGATGGTGGGCAACTGCATGGAGTACTCCGTTGCGCGGCGCCCTCGCGGCGCGGGAACCCGTTGCACCACGCGCCCAGGGCGATACTCGACCTTGGCCACGCTCTGCACCAACGCGGAATCCACGCGTTGCACAACGAACGCATCGTCGCGCAACTCGCCCGTCGCCCGCACCTGGAGATACCGGAACGGGTACTGCGAGGCGAGCAATCGATAGCGATCAGCGTTCTCGCGGACGAGGTTGATCAGCTGCACCACGTCAGGCTGCCGTGCGGCATCGGGGGGACCGGGATTCGCACAGGCGAGCGCACGAACCGTCATCGCGCTGAGTTGTACCGGTACCTGCGTCAGGCGCACATCCAGTTGCGTGACGCGCGCGGAATCCAGCTGAACGGAGCCCCGAAATGGCGCGTAGCCGATGCGACGCACCGCCACGTCGTACCGACCGACGGGAAGGGAGATCAAGGTGAAGCGGCCGCTCCCGTCAGTGAAACGCTCCACCGACAACCCTGGCAGACTCACCACGGCGTACGCCAACGGCGCATCCCCGGGCGCGGCGCGGACAGTCCCCTGAAGGGAGCCAGTGGCTTGTGACTGCTGTGCGGCCAACGTTGCCGGCAGCACGCAAGGAAACATCCCCGGGAGCAACGCCAACAACACCGCACGCGACAGCGCTCCCACGAACGCGAACAACAACGCACGCAGCAACGGGAGCAGAGACGCCGACGCGTGTCGGACGTACCGCTCCCGTTGCCACATCACGAAGGCGCACTGGCGCCTCACAGCGGGCTGGTGTGGTGGACTACATCACCCTGGTGAGCAGATCCTGCAGCGACCTCTTGAGCAAATCCACCTTGTTGGGATCGCAGGCACGATCGCCTTCGAGACCCGCCGTGAGCGTGGACTGCGCGGCCAAACGCGCCGCGTCGGACGCTTTCTCCGCGCCGGAGAGGGCGGAGCGAATCTCCGCGATGCGCGGTGCAGCGACGCACCCGTTGCGCTCCAGCTGGTCGGAGTAGGCCTCGGCCAGCGAGAAGCTCGAGGGCCACGAGATCTTGGACTGTCCCTGTGCGTTCAGGAAGTCCCACTTGACCGTGTTTCCATCGGGCGATCATGTCACTGCTGATCGAGCGACTCCCCGTGGATGCGGGGCGCGGCGCGACGGGCTCCGCCGGCCGCCGTTTGGACCGCAGGCTACCAGCGAGAACAAGGCGTGCAGCACGGCCGCGATGCATGCCGCACGTACCAACGGGCTACGAGGATTGCGCACGGAGGAGGAATCCCGTCCGGAGTGAGAACACGGCGCGACTGCGCGCGATGGCATTATCGCGTGTGAACGGCGCGATGCGCCATAGGGTGCCAGACTGGTGCCGCGCCTCGCTGCTCGCATTGGTCATCACCACCTCGCCGGCATCCTCCGGGCAGGTTTCGGGGCCCAGCCGTCCGCGTTCCACTGTCGTTGCGGTTCGCGCTTGGCTTTGCCTGCGGCGCACTCCTTGACCGCGTGCGGCCGTTTCCCGTGCGGCTTCCGGATTCCGCGCCCGTCGTGTGGACCGGACTCCTGCATACTGCGGCCGGCCTCGCGCTCGTGCTGACGCACATGCTGACCTGTCGTCGCCAACGGACCACGATGTATCCCAACCGGCCCACGAGACAGCTCGTGACCGCGGGCATCTATGCACGCACGCGCCACCCGATGTATCTGGGGCTGACGACTGCTTACCTGGGCGGCGTGCTCGCGAGTGAAGTGCTCGGGGCGCTGCTCATCCTGCCGCTGGTGTTGTCGCTGATCATCACGCTGGTCATCGCTCCAGTTCGATGCCCATGGTGAACAAGCGCGGCATGCCCGTCTGGATGCCTTCCTGCCGATCGGTGATGTAGACGCGATTGGCCACGTTCTTGACGGCCGCCGTGAGTACGATGGGTCCGGACGCGAGGCCGACCACCGGTGCGCGCAGTGCCACGTTCAGCACCGTGTAGCCGGGAAGCAATCCGCGGCGTCCCTGCGCGGCTGGCGTCACACTGTTGAGATCGTCGGCGTACTGCGAGCCGACGACATCGCCATCGATCCGGAGTGACGCTCCACGGCGGAGTTGCCAGCCGAGGCCGACGTTCAGCGCGGAGCGCGGTGCAAACGGAATGCGCTTGCCCAGCACGGACTGCCGGGCGTCGACGGTGCTGGCCCGCGCATTCGAAAAGCGCGCGGTCGGCAGGTAGGTCCATGCGATGTCGCCGCCGAGGCCGCCGGCAGCCGATGGCCACACGCGACCCAGCAGACGGTCGAGCGCCATGTGTGTGCCGATTTCCACGCCCTGATGCAGCGTGCGGCCGGCATTCACGAAACGCTGGCCCGATCCCACCAAGCTTCCGCTCACCACCTGGTTGTCGAAGTCGATGCGAAAGGCGGTCACATCGAGGCTTGCGACCTCGCCGAGCGAGAATCGAGCGCCCAGTTCCGACGTCCAGCTCACTTCCGCGTCCACCTGTACCAATCCTTCACCCGCAATGGGATTGAGGATGTCCGCCGGCCGTGGCGGGGCGAAGCCGCGATGGATGCCAGTGAGCAGCGTGAGTGATGGCCCGCTTGCGGAGTGTCGCTCCCACGAGAGGCCCATCCCCGGAAGCACTTCCGTGTAGCCATCCGTGTTGCGCGTGTTCGCGAGGCGATTCTCATTGACCGATCGCACGTGTTCGACGCGAACGCCGGGTGTGAGCATCCAAGCACCCGCGCGAACCTGCTCGCGTATGAAGAGCGCGCCGGCCCGAGTGTCTATGGCGTTGTCTCGGATCAGGGGACCGCTGCGCGCGGTGGCGCTGGTGCCGGCGCGCTCCTGCCGGCGCATCGTTTCGTCGTGCGCGCGCAGCCCGGTTTCCAGCGTGGCATCGGCGCCGAAGAGCGCGTGCGAAACACTGAGTCTCGGCTCGAGCCCGACGAACGCGTAGCGTCGCGGCCGTCCCGTGTTCTTGCACTGATCGACGGAGGTGGCACCGGCGGCGCAGCCGAACGCACGTTCGTAGGCCGCGTTGCCCAGTCGATCCGCCGATGAGCTGGCCTGCCTCCAGGCGGTGCGCTCGACGCGCTGTGCGTATGCCTGCGTACGCAGCATGATTCCACGGCCCAATGACAGCTCGTGCACCGCTTGCCCAGCGCGACGCGACAGGTCGAACACGTCGTTGGGCAGCGGGTTCTGAAACGGATCCGCATCGAACTCCGTCTGCGACAACCCCGCCTCGCCGTAGCGCGACTGCTCGCGATAGATGCCGGCCGACAGGGCAAGGCGCTGCGACGGACCCAACGGCAGCACGCCGCGCAACGACAGGTCGTCCACCTGATGCGCCTGACCGCGTCGCGTGCCGTCACCCCTGCGTCGGGCGACATCGAGCACCACACCTCGTCCGCCCCACGTCCCACCGGCCGACAACCGCGCCGTCTGAAACGCTCGGCTCCCACCCGCGATCGCCAGGCGTGCCGTCGGTCGATCGGGTGGCGAACTCCGAACGAAATTGACAACCCCGCCTACGGTTTGTGGGCCGAACGCGATCTGCGCCGATCCCTTCACGATTTCCACGCGCGAGAGACCATCGACCGGCGGATGATAGTGCGCCGTTGGATCGCTGTACGGCCCGAGGTGAATGGGCATGCCGTCTTCGAGGAGCAGCACGCGTTGTGATCGGCGCGCCGCGAGGCCGCGAATGCCGATGTTCAGGTTGAGTCCGAAGGCATCCTCATCCATGACGTGCATGCCGGGCACGGCGCGGACGGCGTCCTTTATCGACACCGCGTTCAGTGCGCGGAGGCGCGCCGAATCGATGACGGAAACCGCGCCGGGAATGCGGGAGATCGCACCAGCCTCGGAGCCGATGATGCGCACGGCTGGCAGCAAGCCGCGCGCGCTGGAGTCAGCAACGCCAGCGCGCGCGCGAGGCGCCTCGGTACCCGAGGATTGTGCGGCCGACTGCTGCGGCGGCAGCAGGATGGTCAGCAGCAGGGTGGAACGCGTCCAGAGACGCCGTGTTCGCAAGACGTGTCGCAGACGTGTGGCGAATGCAAGAGTGACGAGGAAGCAAGGAGGCCCGCAGTAGGTGAGCTGCGGGCCGGTGCCGAGGACTACATCACCGTGGTGAGCAGATCCTGCAACGACTTCTTGAGCAAATCCACCTTCTTGGGATCGCAGGCACGATCACCTTCGAGACCCGCCGTGAGCTTGGTTAGCGCTGCCGAGCGCGCTGCACCAGACGCCTTCTCCGCGCCTGAGATGGCGGAACGAATCTCCGCGATGCGCGGTGCGGCGACGCAGCCTTTGCGCTCCAACTGGTCGGTGTAGGCCTTGGCCAGCGAGAAGCTGGGCGGCCACGAGATCTTGGGCTGTCCCTGTGCGTTCAGGAAATCCCACTTCACCGTATTGGCGGCATCAATCTCGTTCTGCGAGATGAACTCACTGGGCACCAGCTCGGCCACATCGAGTCCTCGCGCAATCTCCGAGCTCACGATGCTGCCGTTATACCAGTACACCGACCACGATCCACCCATAGCCATACGCGTGGAGTCCACCGGGCCGCGATCGAATGACGCGATCTCCTTGGGCTTGGACGGATCTGTCCAATCGAAGACCGAGATGCCACCCTGATACCACGACTGCACCATCACGTCGCGACCCGGGATCGGGATGAGCGAACCGTTGTGTGCCACGCAGTTCTCGTTGGACGACTGCACGGTGGGGATCTTGTAGTAGCTCTTGAACACGAGCTTCTTGTTCACGATCGAGAAGATCGCGTTCGCGCCCCACTCGGGCTTGTCGCCGGCGCGGCACTTGGGCGACGATCCACCGCCCCACTCGTCGGAGAACAGCATCTGCGTGCCATCGTTGTTGAACGTGGCCGAGTGCCAGTAGGCGAAGTTCGAGTCGGCGGCGGCATCGAGGCGATACGGGTTGACCGGATCGCTGATGTCGAGCAGCAGACCGTGGCCTTCGCACGCGCCGCCGGCCAGACCGAGCGCAGGGTACACCGTGATGTCGTGGCATTGCGAGCGCTCGTTGTTGGCACCGCCGCCACCGCCAGCCGCTCCACCGAACATGCGATTGACCACGCCCTGCACCTGACCACGAGCGATCACGCTGTCGGCAGCGACTGCCGCACCCGAGCCGCCGCGCAGCTTGACGATGCTGTCGAGAATCGGCCGCACGATCTGTGGCGGGACGACCATGTCCATGCCCGACTGCGGGTTCTTGGCGATGAACGCGCCGGAAGCACGAGCGGCGGCGAGTTGCACGCTGGCCGCCTCTTTATCTGCATCGGACAGTCCGTGACGCGGAGGCTCCGCCAAGCCGGCGAAGATGTTGGCACGACCAACGACCGCAGCCTTGGAGGGGTCGGACAACGGAACCTTGATGATCTCGATGCGCAGGCGCGACGAATTCGGGTCGGAGGCGGCGAGATCAGCGGCGCAGCCCGCCAACTCGCCCGCCGGACGAATGCCGGACGAGCCCGAGACGTAGATGTAGACGTTCTGCTTGTCCTTGGGATCTTCGAGCACCGTGTGCGTGTGCGAACCGCGGCACGTCTGCACGTTGGCCACGAGCTTCGGATCCTTGATGTCGCTGATGTCGAACACCCGCACGCCGCGCATGCGCTCTTTGCTGATCGGATCGCGCACCCCACCCGGCTTGCAGTCGACGCGTCCGTTGTTCGCTTCGGCGGACATGAACATCAGGTTCTTGTAGACCGAGATGTCGTTCTGCGATGCCGGGCAGGTGTAGGCCACCACCAGCACCGGCTTGGACGGGACGGAGATGTCCCAGATCACCGGGCCATTGTAGTTGCCCTGAATGGCATACTTGCCCGTGAAGGCCAGGTCGGAGTTGGTGATGCCGAGGAAGCCCGGCGGCGACACCGCCTTGGCCACCACCTTCATGTTGGACACGGCCTCACCGGCGTTGAACAGACCGGCCTTGAGGTTGACCCGGGGATCGTTCATCGGCGAAGGCGCGGTCTTGGGCTTGGACGGCGCACACGCCGCGAGCCCGAGCAACGCGACCACATATGCCGAAACCACACTCGCCCCGCGACGACGCGGAAGTGCTTGGGACATGACTGTTCCTGTGAAAAGAGGTTTCCGACTAGTTGACCGGCGGCACAAAACCCATCTCGAGCATCATCGTGAACATCCGCTTGATCTCGGTGCTCTGATCGACCTCGACATCATTGGCGAACTTGAACACGGTTTCATCCTGGCCTGCTCCCCGCGCGGCAAAGAGCGTCTTCACCATGGCCACCGCACCCCGATGATGCTGAATCATGAACGTCAGGAAGAGGCGATCGAACTCCGTCCCTCGCGCCGCATCGAGTGTCTTCATCTGCGCATCCGTCAGCATGCCGGGCATGCTGGGCATCGCCCCCATGCCACCCATCGTCGACATATCGTGCCCTGGCATGTTGTGCCCAGCCATGCCCATCGTGACGTTGCCCGCAGAGTCCACTTTCGGCGCGACCTGATTCCGATCCGTCAGCCAGGTCTGCATGATGTTGATCTCATCGGTTTGCGCATTGATGATGCGAGCCGTCAACCGCTGCACGGACGCGGCAGCACCGTGGCTGGGTGCCCACTTCGAAATGACAATGGCTTGCGCGTGATGATGAATCATCCCGCTCATGAAGTCGATGTCCGCCGTGGTGTACGGGTAGCGCAGGCTGTCGGCGCGGGCCCGTGCGATGGCGCCCTGCTGGCCCATGACAAATGCCGGCCCTCGAGCGCTCGCGCAACCAACCAATCCGGAGGCCAGGGCAACCAGCGCAATGGCCTGACGATACTGTGACAGTCGCATGGTGTCGTCCATGAAGCGGGACAGCGGCGAATCCTTGGTGGGGAGAAACCATAAATCTACGCACTCCGCTGCCGTGTGGCAGTCGCGTGCGTTCGTCCCTGCCCTTCGCCAACCGTCCCAGCCCGACCAACCGTTCGACCTACGCGGGGACTGATCCCACCCGAATCGCCTCGAGGTCGAGCTCCTGCTCGAGATCGCGCAGCACCTCATCGGAAATCGCACCCTCGTTTCGCAAGCGCACGAGGATGCGCCGCTCCGCGTGGATCATGCCGGCGCGCAGCCGGCGGCGTCCACTCGTTCCGCCGCCGTGTTCGTTGTGCATGGTCATCTTGTCTCGCAGCTCGGCGCGCAGCCACTCTACATCGCGAGCGTCCGCCCAGGACTCGCGAGACAGATCGTCCAACGCCTCGGCCCCCCGTCGGAGCGCTTCGCGGCGCGCCAATCGCTCCTCCTCGACGTGCAGATGTTCCGGTTGGAAGCGGAAAGCGCGAATGAGCGGTTCCAGTGTCATTCCCTGCACGACCAGCGTGATGACAATGACCACCATCGTGATCAGCACGACTTCGGTTCGGAACGAGAACGGCTGTCCGCTGGCGAGCGTGAGGGGCAACGCCAAGGCCGTCGCCAATGACACGATACCGCGCATGCTGGTCCACGCCACCAACGCCACCGCCTTCGGACGCGGCACCGGATCCGTGCGCCGGATCTCGGCACTCATCCACCGAGGCAGCCATGTGGCGATCGGGACCCAGACCAGGCGCACCAGAATCGCGACCAGGCTGATCACCATGCCGATCCACAGGAGCGGTCGCAACGTGTCACTCGGTACCGACTGCAGCAGTGAACCGAACTGGGCACCGAGAATGAGAAAGATCATGGCGTTAAGCAGGAACACCAGCAGGTCCCAGACCGCCCGCGTTTGCAGGCGGGACATCGGGCCAACCGCCATCGAGAGATGTTGCCGCAGGTAGAGTCCTCCAGCCACGCAGGCGAGAACTGCCGATACGTGAAGTGTTTCTGCGACAATCCACGCCAGGTACGGTCCGGCGATCGTGAGGAGTGCCTCGGCGAGTGAGTCCTTGGTCCGACGAGCGGCCTGCACGATCAACCAGCCAACGAGCAGTCCGATCAGTGAGCCGATGCCCGCGTCGATGAAGAAGCGAACAATCGACTCCCCCCAGCTGAAGGCGCCGGTCACCGCCGCAGCGACGGCGGTGCGATACAGGACGAGCGCGGATGCATCATTGACGAGGCTCTCTCCCTCGAGAATGACAATCACCCGGCGCGGCACCGGGAGGCGGGAAACAATGGCGGCCGCCGCGACCGCGTCGGGCGGCGAGACGATCGCTCCGAGGGCGACCGCCACGGCCCACGGAAGGCCTGGGAGCAACATCCTTGCCGCGAACGCCACCGCCGCGGTGGTGGCCAGCACAAGACCGATCGCGAGAAGGCCGATGGGTCGCAGGTTGGCCTTGAACTCGCGGAGCGACGTGAAGAACGCTGCGGCCCAGAGTATTGGCGGCAGGAACACGAAGAACACGAGATCCGGATCGAGCGCCGGTACGGCCACGCCCGGTACCAGCGATACCAACAGCCCGGCCAGCACCTGCAGGATCGGTGTGGGAAGCGGCAGCCGACGGGCGAGCGCCGTCAACGCAATGACGAGCGCCGCGAATGCGATGGCGAAGATGACCGGCGGAAAATGCGGCATCAGGAACGCATCACCGTAAGATCCGCGTGGACCGCGCCGGGATCACGGCGGCAGCTTCCCGTTGAGGGCGTCGTAGATGCGACGCACCGCGACGGGCGCCTGCTGCTCAGCCAAAAACCACCCCTTGTACACTCCCCAATTGGCCTGCGCGATCGCGTCGTCAACCGACAGTCCACGCCCGTGCAGCGAGGATACCTCGGCATTCACGAATTGCAACGCCGCGCGAAAGGCCACCAGTTCTTCGCGAGAGGTGGCCGCGTCCTCAATGAAGCCGTGCCCCGGGACATACCGCTTGACCGGCATTGCCAGCGCCCGATCGACCACCTGCATCCACTCCGCCGGATAGGCCGACCGCATGGCGGGAAAGACCCGATTGAGATAGGCCTCGCTCATGAAGAGAATGCCCTCCGACGGCACACGTACCATCAGGTCGCCTCCGGTGTGCGCCCGTCCGAGGAAGAGCACGTCCACGGCGATGCCGCCCAGATCGATACGCTGTGAATCGGCCGCCATCGCCACCGGTGGCACGATCACCACGCGCGGTGGACGCGCGGCGGCGGAATCCCGCACCAGCTGTGCGCGGGAGTTGGCGTGCACGATGTACGTGATGCCCTTCGGGAGCACGCTGTTGCCCGCCGTATGATCGCCATGATCGGAACCCACCACGTACCAGCGCACCGGGAGCGGCGTGACGGTGCGGATGCGATCGAGCATCGACTGCGTGGCCTCAACACTCCCCTGACCATCGGCGATCAAGACGCCGTCGCGGCCCACGACGAAGAGGCTGACCGTGGTAAACCCCGGTTGGCGGATCTCTTCATAGCCATACACCCTTGGCGCAAGCTGCACGATCCGGGGAAAGGCGCTGAGTGGTATGCCGCGGACCGCGGGGTCGGCGGTTCGCGGGGGTGACAGCGCTGGCTGAGCGCTGAGCGGGGCAGCCAGCGCAGCCACGGTTGCCACAAGCGCTGCACCCGCGCAGCGGATCAACAGACGACGCAATGTGTGCAGGGGCGTGAGCATATGCAGGACGATATCCACCGGTGCCATGTCATGCCAGCGCCCGAGTCTTGCTCAACACCTGTACGGACCGCATCGTCCGCCATGCCCTCACGAATTGTCATCGGTGCCAACGCGCACGCCGAGATCGCCGCTGCGCTCAAGCATATCCGCCCAACGCTCGAGCTCCGTGGCAGTCGTTTCATGGACGTGACCGCCGCCGATCTGGACTGGGGCGAGGTGTACGTGGGCTTCAAGCGGCCGCCGGTACCCAGCATGGGCAACGTGCGCTGGGTGCATTGCACCGGCGCCGGCGTGGATGCCTGGCTGGAGAAGGAAGAGCTGTCGACGGACATCCTGCTGACGCGGAGCGCAGAGTCATTTGGCGCCCAGATCGCCGAATGGGCCTTGGCACGGGCCCTCGCCATTTCACAGCAGCTGCTCGATGTGGCCGACAGTCAGCGCCGCCACGCGTGGGAGCAGCGGGATGTCGCCATGCTTCGAGGCACGCGTGCACTCGTCGTTGGCACGGGCGACATCGGCACGCACATCGGTCGACTTTTTCGCGCCATGGGCTGCGAGGTGTCGGGAGTATCGCGCAGCGGTGGTGGCGATACCGCCGTGTTTTCCCGAGTCTCGACCGCGGACCAGCTGGCGTCATTGGTGAGCGACATTGACTGGCTCATTGTGACGGTGCCGCTCACGCGCGATTCACGTCACCTGATCAATCGCCGTGTCTTGTCCCGCTGTCGCAACGTGGTATTGATGAACGCCGGGCGCGGCGCGGTGGTGGACGAATCCGTGCTACCCGTGGCGCTCGCGGAAGGCTGGCTTCGAGGCATGGCGCTGGACGTGTTCGAAATCGAGCCGTTGCCCGCCGCGTCACCGTTGTGGGATGACCCGCGCGTGCTCATCTCGCCGCACATTTCCGGACTGACCACCACTGCGGGTGTGGTGGACGGTTTCTTTGAATGCCTGCGCGACGTGGAACGGGGCATCACGCCGCGCTGGGCCGTGGATCGCGATCGGCAGTATTGAACCGCTTCTCTTGTCTCGTTTCCGGAACACCGCCGATGAACGCACCGATGAACAAATCAACGACCACACCGATGAACTCGCGGACGGTTCCGGAAGTACCCTTGCTCCCCAGCACCGCGAAACCTCGTCCCGTGCGTGCTCGCCTGCATCTGGCGTTCGCGTGTGCGGCGATGTGCGGCGCCATGTACGCACCACTGAGCGCGCAGGTGAAGCCCCGCGAGCACGACCTCAAGCTGCCCATCGGTGGCACGCCGGGTCCATTCAACGCCATCACGGACGTGCCTGGCGTGGAGGTCGGCCACACCACACTGATCTCCGGCAGCGGGAAGCTGATTGAGGGGCAAGGCCCGGTGCGTACCGGTGTGACGGTGGTGCATCCACGTGGCAAGGACAACGCCGATCCCGTGTTCGGATCGTGGTTCACGCTCAACGGCAACGGCGAGATGACGGGGACCACGTGGCTACAGGAGAGCGGCTATCTCGAAGGGCCGATCGCGATCACGAACACCCACAGTGTCGGTGTCGTGCGCGATGCCATCATCCGCTGGGAAGTCGGGCGCAAGAACGTGCTGCAGCCCTGGTGGCTTCCCGTTGTCGCCGAGACGTATGACGGCGCGTTGAACGACATCAACGGCTTTCACGTGAAGAGCGAGCATGTCATTGCCGCGCTGGACGGCGCCAAGGGAGGCGCCGTACAGGAGGGAGTTGTGGGCGGTGGCACGGGCATGACGTGCCTCGGTTTCAAGGGCGGCAGTGGCACCGCGTCGCGCACGCTGACCGCGACGGAGGGCGGCTACACCGTTGGCGTGCTGGTGCAATGCAATTTCGGTTCACGCCGCGACCTGCGCATCGCCGGAGTGCCCGTGGGCGAAGAGATCACCGACCTCACGCCCTGCATCGCCAACACGGGCCCGCTGCCGACGGGGATGGCCAGGCGCCGCTGCGATACGCCAGCGCGTCCATCCGACCTTGATGCGCCCGAGCAAGGGTCCATCATCGTGGTGGTGGCCACGAACGCGCCGCTGCTGCCGCACCAGCTCAAGCGCATCGCGACTCGCGTGTCACTCGGCATCGGGCGGCAGGGCGGATTCGGCGGCAACAGCTCGGGCGACATCTTTGTGGCGTTTTCCACCGCCAATGCCAAGTCGTGGTCGTCGGACAGCGTGGTCGCGTTGCGCATGCTCCCGAACGATCAAGTCTCGTCCCTCTTCAAGGCGACCACGCAGGCCACCGAGGCGGCCATCACGAACGCCATGCTGGCGGCCGAAACCACCACCGGCGCCAACGACCTGCGTGTGTACGCGATGCCGGTGGATCGGATGCTCGCCGCGATGAAAAAGTACGGACGCCTGCCCTGATTGTTCGCCGGCTGCGGCATGCTCAGCGACAACGTCGCAGGTCAACCTCCGCCACTGCGCCGCGTTTCACCATCACGTTGACGGAACGACGGCGCCCGCCGAATGCACACGTGAGCGTCCACGATTCCGGCAGCCAATTCTGCGCGTGCTGACTGGGACGCACGGAGGGATTCACGTGCCAGCTCACGCGTGTCCTGCCGCGCGGGACCGTGAGCGATGACGTCAGCTGCATGGGGAACACCATCGGTGCGCCGCGCGTGCTATCAGCGTTGAGAATTGGTGAGGTTTCCATCGTGAAGTTCTTGGCGATGGTGAGCTGGGCGCCGGACGGTGCCCGTACGTTCAGGATGGAGTGCAACGCGGGGTTGGCCGCGGCGCCGAGCAGGCGCAGAAAGCCGGCACGCGCACTGGATCCCGGATAGGCTCCGGTGCCGGAATACTGATCAATCACGAACGAGTACGGCGGATGGAATGAGCGCTGTCCGGGCGCGTTCTCGAACGTGAATGCGAAGGTGCCGGAGGCGTAGTACGCGGTCTCTTCAAGCGTGCCACTAGCCACGTAGTAGATCTTGGGCCACGGACCGGCCGGCCACTTGAGATCCCCGCCGAGCGCTTGTGCGAGCGAATCGTACGGCACGACGTCCGCCGGAATCGGCTCTTCGGCCGCGCTGGGTACGCGCAGCACTTTCGCGTCCGGCGTGTGGTTGCTGAGGGCCACCACGATCTGGTTGTTGCTGAGCAGATCACGCATGCTCCGGATCTCCGGCTCGGAGAAGGGCGCTTCGCCCCGCGCACTGCCGCCCCCCACGCCGATGGTGGCACCACCGCCGCCCCAGAACGCGCCGTAGTTGCGATTCAGGTCGACGCCCGCGTTGACATTGGCCGGCGCCGCGCAATCGGACCACGAGGGCACCGCGCCCATCGCAATGCGGCAGCTCTTTCGCTTCTGCTCGTTGAGGAGGGTGCGACTCATGTCGTATCCATCGGGATTCACGACCGGTACCACGATCAGGCGGACGCTATCCAGCAGCGCGGTGATGCGAGCGTCCACGCCATCGTTCTTGAGTACATCCCAGACGAACTCCATCGTGAGCTCAACCGTGGGCCACTCGCGTGCGTGGTGCAAGCCCGTCATCAGAAAGACGGGCTTGCCGGAGCTGCGCTGGACATCGTGAGAGATCTCGAGCGCCCACATGCGCTGTCCCAGCAACGATCGATGCGAGAGCTCGAAGAGCCTGGCCGTGGCCGGGAAGCGCGCGGCGATCTGCTCGATTTCGTTGTAGGTCTCGCTCAAGGTCCGGTACGTAACGCGACCGGTTGGGAGCGATGACGGATACGGGAGGGGGGCAGCGGCAGTGGCCGAGGTTGGCGATCCCTGCGCCCGAAGTGCGGGGGCGAGCAGCAGCATTGCCGCGGCGACCTGCAGTGACCAGTGTCGAACCATGAGCCGGGCGCGAGGGAGTGGTGTGGGCATCAGCATCGCCAAAGAATAACGCCTCCCTCTGTCGTCCGGCGTTCGGGTTGCGCATACTCCCCACGAGTTCACCGGCACGTTGGCGACACGGCGTGCCACCGCGCTACGACTCTTCCTTCCCGTGGACCCCTTATGCGTGTGGTTTCCGCTTCCCTCGTGCGTGTTGGCTCCTGCTGCGCGCTCCTGTTCGCTGGCGCGTGTGCCTCCTCCTCCGCATCGGCGCCCGGCACTGGCCCCGTACTCGCACCAGCGCCGGTTTCAGCGCCTGTGGCGGCGCCAGCGTCCTCCCCGAACGCGCCGCGCGCCGCCGGCGCCCCACGCGGGTTTCAGGGGGTAATGGACAGCGTGCGGGCCCGTCAGCTCTACGTGAGCAATGATCCCAAGGACCTGCCGCGGGGCAACTTCGAGGCGAACGCGAAGGCCAAGGCGGCGACCGACAGCATCTACGCCGCGCGCTTCAAGGGTGTGGTGGATTTTCAGAAGATCACCTACAAGAGCACAGCGGACGGCGCGACCGTTCCAGCCTATCTGTTTGCGCCGATCAACAAGCGGGGACCGCGCGGCCACGCCGCCATGATCTGGGTACACGGCGGGGTGCACGGCAACTGGGACCAGAACATGTTGCCGTTCGTCAAGGAGGCGGTGGACCGCGGGTACGTCATCATCACGCCAGACTATCGTGGCAGCACCGGGCATGGCGAGGCGTGGCACATGGCGATCGACTACGGCGGCTACGAAGTCGATGATGCGATGTCGGCGTACGAATACATGAAGACCTTGCCGTACGTGGACACCGCGCGCGTCGGCATGATGGGGTGGAGCCACGGCGGATTCATCACCACGCTCAATGCCACGAAGGCGGGTACACCGCTCAAGGCCGGCGCGGCGATCGTACCCGTCACCAACCTGATTTTCCGGCTCTCGTACAAGGGGCCCAGCTACCAGCGCGACTACGCCGCCGAACCACGCGTGCGTGGGCTGCCATTCGAGAAGCCTGAGGAGTACATCAAGCGCTCCCCGCTGTATCACATCGAGAATCTCAACATCCCGCTGCTGGTGCACGTGTCCACCAATGATCTGGACGTGAACTACGTGGAGGATCAGCAGATGGTGTGGAAGCTGCGCGCCCTCAAGCCCGAGTTGTCCGAGACCAAGATCTATGTCGATCCGGACGGGTGGGGCTCCTCGGTGGGCCACGCGTTCAGCCGTCGGGTGGACCGCGTGACGCTCGAGCGCGTGGATTCGCCGGCCCAGATCGATTCGTGGAATCGCACGTGGACGTTCTTTGACTGGAGCCTCCGCCCGTACGAGGATCGGTCCAAGCCGCTGCCACCCGTGCGCGTGCAGCCGTAGTGTCGACACCTGGTCTGGAGCCATTCAGCGCGCCGTGGGTCACGGCATGGGCCAACGGCTTGCGGGCCAGCGACGCCTATCGGCACGCGGCGCGAGGGTGGGAAGGCGGTGTCGTGCTTGAGGTGCGCGCGCCGACTGGCGCCGCGCTCGGTGCCCTGCAGGCGGTCTATCTCGACCTCTGGCACGGCGAGTGTCGTGCGGCACGACTCGCGGGGTCGACTGACTATGACTCGGCAGCTTATGTGCTGTCGGGCACCATGGACGCGTGGATGCAGATTCTGCACGGTGACGTTTCGCCGATCATGGCCATCATGCGTGGGATGCTCAAGCTGAAAAAAGGGTGGCTGCCGGGTCTCGTACCACACGCGGCGGCGGCAGTGGCGCTGGTGAAGGTCGCGCAAGACCTGGAGGCTGGCGTCGCCGAAGTACCGCCGCGTCCAGCGTTGCCAACGTCACCCCAACTTTCATCGCAACCGCACCCGGTTGCCGCGCGTGAACAAGCGTCGGGTCGCGATCGACTGCAGAGCACCAGTGCCGTTGGCATTCGTTTCGACAGCTTTCCCATGCGGCTCTGGGACAAGGCCAAGCGACTCGGCATCTGGAATCCCGCCGACATTGACCTGACGCAGGATCGTGCGGACTGGCTGCAACTCGCGCCGGACGAGCGCGACATGCTGACGCGCCTGGCCTCGCTGTTTCAGGCCGGAGAGGAGGCCGTCACGCTCGATATCCTGCCGCTGGTCGACGTGATGGCGCAGGAAGGGCGGCTGGAGGAGCAGATGTACCTGACATCGTTTTTGTGGGAGGAGGCCAAGCACGTCGAGATGTTTCGCCGATTCTTCGACGTTGTTGCCGACCTGCACACCGACCTGACCCCGTTCCACTCGCCGAGCTACCAGACGATTTTCGGGGAAGCGTTGCCGCAGGCGATGGGAAGGCTTCGCACCGATCGTTCGCCAATTGCCCAGGCGGAAGCATCGGCCACGTACAACATGATCGTGGAGGGCGTGCTCGCTGAAACAGGCTATCACCTCTACCACCAGGTCCTCACGGTACGCGGCATCATGCCCGGCATGCAGCGCGCCGCCGCCTATCTCAAGACGGACGAATCTCGGCATCTCGCGTACGGTGTCTATCTGCTGTCACGGCTGATCGCCGAACACGGCGACCCGGTGTGGAACGCGATCATGACGCGAATGAACGCGCTGCTGCTGCCGGCCGTTGCCGTGGTCAGCGAGGCCTTTGCGGCGTATCCCAGAGACCGCGTGCCATTCGGCCTCAAGGAAGATGAGTTTGTGCAATTTGCGATGGCACAGTTTCAGAAACGTGTGGATCGACTGGAGAAAGCGCGGACACAGGGCAGCGCCGAGCTCTTCCTCGACGACGGGCTCGACTTGAGCTGACGGCGACGAAGAGCTCGGTACTCGCGTCAGCCGCGCGGCTCGAGCACCCGTGCCGCGCGATCGACGAGATCTGCCCAGTGCGCACGTTCACTGGGACTGCCCGCCGAGAGTGCGGCGGCGCGCGCATCACGCTGAATCTCCCGAAGCTGTGCGCGCGCCATCGCGGGAAGGTCGCTCTGCACCAGATTGGGCGCCGTCACGAACGGTACGGGCCGCTGCGGTGCACCGCCACCGCCTCCGGGACCGCCTGGTGGACCCGCAGCAGCAACGGGCGGATTGAGGAGTGCGTCGAGTCGTGCGATGTATACACGCTGCAGCTGTCGCCGGTTTCCGTCGGGCGCCGCACCGCCAAATACGCTGCGTTTCATGTCGCTCATGTACTCGGACAACGGATAGGCGTTGCTGGCGTCAAAACGTTCCGCTTCCGAAAGCCGCCCCAGTCGAGCTGTGCTCAGCAATGATGCAACGAGGCCAGCCTGACGTGCCGCGAGCGTCCCGTTGGGACCGATGCGCGACACGATGTCCTGCGGTTGCAACCACGCCGGCGTGGTAAAGAGGTTGTCACTCAGAAATGCGAGCGCCGCCTTCTGACGCGCTTTCGGCACCACGCGATACACGGCACCGGCCTGGTCAGCCGTCTTGAGGTCTACCTGCACGCCACCGACGACGGTGGCCACATGACCCATGTATCCCGCCCAGCGGCCAAGTGACTCCTCGTACAACTCGAGCAGATCCGTGTAGTCGTTGCCAGATGACGTGGTCCAGCTTACCAACTGCGGAATCATCCGCTTGTAGTTCATGACCGCGTACGTGGACGACTTGACGGGATCGTCGCCAAGGTCCTCCGTCTGATTGCGCGGGTCACCGCTGGCCGCGCCCTGATTCACGAAACGGTAGGGGAATACTCCGGTTTGCTGCGTGAGCCAGCGATTGAGCGTCGGCTTCTCGGCGTCGGCGCTACTCGCCACGATGACGCGATAGCCCCAGTTGATCGCGAAGTCGTCGAAGGGACCGAGCCGACGAATGAAATCCTTCGGGGCGAGGCCGTCACCGGGTTGCGCAACGTAGTTCTGGCGTGCGTAGTCCATGATGGTGGCACTGACACCATACTTACTGGTGAAGCTGCGCTTGCGCAGAGAATCAGTGGGGAACGACGCGGACGCCATCATGTTGTGCTGCAGTCCAAGCGCATGGCCGACCTCGTGCGTGATCACCTGCCGCATGGTCTCGCCCATCAGCTCTTCGGGAATGTTGAGCGAGCGTGCAGACGGATTGGCCGCGCCGGTTTCCATGATCAACCAATTGCGGTAGGAGCGCATATGGTTGTGGTACCAGGTGATCTCGGAGTTGATGATCTCGCCTGAGCGAGGGTCGTGCGTATGCGGCCCCGTGGCGTTGCGCACCAGACTCGCCGCCCAGCGTACCATTGAGTAGCGCGCATCATCCGGATCGAAGTCGGGGTCTTGCGCCTTGGTGGGCGCCTCCTTGGCCAAAATGGCGTTCTTGAAGCCGGCCTTTTCGAACACCTGCTGCCAGTTCTCCACGCCTTCCTTCACGTAGCGCTTCCAGCGTGTCGGTGTGCCGGCATCGATGTAGTACACAATAGGCTTGACTGGCTCCACCAACTCGCCGCGCGCGTATGCGGCGGGGTCCTTGGGTTCAAGCCGCCACCGCGTGATGAACTCCTGCGTGGCGGCCTTCTGTTCATCCAGACCATAGTTCACACGGTCGACACTGAAATATCCGACGCGCGGATCGAAGTTGCGCGGACGCATCGGCACCTTGGGCAGCAACACGATTGACTGTCGTGTTTCCATCGTCACGGTGGCGGCGTTTCGATCACCGGGGGGAGTGGCGGCATCGAATGTCTGTACCTGTCGCACTTCGATGTTGATCGGGAAAGTGCGCACCCCGCTCACGTAGCTTCGCGTCGGATCAAATCGACGCACCCCGTACGTGCGACGCGCATCCGCACTCAGCCCCGATGTAGCGGGATTGTCGGTGGCAAAGAAGTCCGTGACGTCCAGCACATACGACGTGCTGTCGCGCGAGAAGGCCGCGATGCTGAAGGCGCCGAGAATGGGCGCATAGTTGTTCTGTGCGACACTGCGCGCGATCGGCAGCGAATCGTCGGCAACGGCATCGGGACTGATGCTGCGCAAGAGCACGCGGTCGCTCGTGCGTTCCCATCGTACCATGCGCTCGTTGAGCGAGCTGCCGGCACTCTGAAATCCGCCAGAGCCGGCCGGCACACCGGAGACGCGCGTGACCATGAGGAAGTCGCGGCCGAGCAATGAGTCCGGGACCTCGAAGTAGTAGCGATCGTCGACCTTGTGTACCGTGATGCCGCCGCGTTCGGTCAGCGCACGCGCCGTGATCACCTGCGCATAGGGACGAGGCCCGCGGCGTGCGGCCGCCGCTCCTTCACCGGGGGCCGTGGGTGGGTTCTGCGCCGGAGCTCCAGGAGGCGCGCTCTGCGGCGGTGGATTCTGCGCAAAGAGCGGTGCGACGGACGGCGGCGCAACCAGTGCAATCGCCAGTGCAATCGCCAGTGCAGTTGCAACGGGTGACATCCATCGTGATCGCTGAGACATCGAAGTTCCTCAAGACGTTGGGGGCGGGTGACCTCCAAATGAACCACGAGGACACCCTGACGGACAGCGGCAGACGATGCCTGGTGCCGGTCTCCCCACTACCACGACGCCGACGAGTCGTGGGACGGCAACAGGCGGCGTGTCCGCGCCAGCCTACTCTGGCGCATCGAAATGCGCGCGCATGAGGCGGATCAGCTGATTCCTGGGTGTGAGCACGTCTGCCAGCGTACGTTGATCAAGGACCGCAAGGAACGCGCGGAGCGCGTCCTCGAACACACCGGCGAGTGCGCACGCGGGCGCGATGGGACACGTGTTCGTCTCCGGAGAAAAACACTCTACGATCGCGAGGTTCTCCTCGAGCCGACGCACAAGATCACCAAGCAGCAGGTCCTGCGGAGCCTTAGCCAGCTGAACACCGCCGTGCCGTCCGCGGACGGTGCGAACGTACCCGAGTTCGGTCAGTCTCTGGACGATCTTGACCAGATGCTCGTAGGACATGTTCATGCGCAGCGCGACTTCGTTGACCGGAATTGCGCGTTCTGGTTCGAGCCCGAGGACAATCAGGCCCCGAATGGCGTTGTCGGTGAAGCGGGTGAGTCGCATGTGGAGAGCTACGGCGAGAGGCGGCTGCGGTTGGTCAGGGAATACCTGAAGGGCATGGGGTGGAAGTCCGACTTTAATCTAGCATTTCACAAGCAAGATTAAAGACCGAGTCCCACGTCGATCGCCTGCGGTCGCGTTGCGCACGGACTCATCACCACTCTCGGGGACTACCCATATGTCACTTTCTCGTCGTGCAGGATGGGTCGCCGCAGCGGCATCCGTCGGCGCACTCCTGGCGTATAGCTTTGGTTGCGCACCAGCCAGTCGGCCCAGCGGCGCCATCGGCAGTACGGATGCGGCCAGCAAGGCCTATGTCGCCCCCGGCCAGCATGACGAGTTCTACGCCTTCATGTCCGGTGGCTTCAATGGCCAGGTTGGTGTCTACGGGCTACCCTCAGGCCGCCTGCTCAAGATCGTGCCGGTGTTCTCGCAGTTCCCGGAGAATGGATGGGGCTACTCCGAGGAAACCAGGCCGATGCTCGAGACGACGTTCGGCAACATCCCGTGGGATGACCTCCACCACACCGCCCTGTCGCAAACCAACGGCGAGGACGACGGGCGCTGGCTCTTCGTCAATGCCAACAACACGCCGCGCGTGGCACGGATCGATCTTCGAACGTTCGAAACGAGCGAGATCCTGCAGATCCCGAATTCCGGTGGCAATCACGGCTCCCCGTTCATCACGTCGAACACCGAGTACGTCATCGCCTCAACGCGTTTCTCGCTGCCCATCCCGCAGGCTGACGTACCGATCAGTGACTTCAAGAAGGCGTTCAAGGGCACCATCAGCTTCATCGAGGCCGACAAGCCCGGCAAGATGGAGGTGGCGTTCCAGCTTCTGGTCCCCGGATACAACTATGATCTGGCGCGCGCCGGAAAGGGACCGTCCAAGGACTGGGTGTTCTTCACCTCGTACAACTCCGAACAGGCCTACGAGAAGCTCGAGATCAACGCGTCCAAGAACGACAAGGATTTCGTCGCGGCGATCAACTGGAAGTCACTCGAGGCCTGCGCGCGGAGCGGCAAAGGTGATATCTGGCCAGCTGCGCACATGCACAATGTGATGGATGAGTTCTCACGCACCGCGCAGCTCGAAACGAAGAAGAACGTCCGGATGCTTACGCCGGCGAGCTGCCCGAACTCGATCTACTTCCTCCCGACTCCGAAGTCTCCGCATGGCGCCGACGTGGATCCCACAGGCGAGTACATCGTCGCTGGGGGCAAGCTGGCCACGGTGATCCCGGTGCATTCCTTCACCAAGATTCAGAAAGCGATCGCGGACAAGGCATACGAGACCATCATTGACGGAATCCCGGTGCTCAAATACGAGGCGGTCGTGGCGGGCGAGGTCAAGGACGCAGGTCTTGGACCACTGCACACCGAGTTTGATGGCAAGGGCTACGCGTATACGTCCGTGTTCATCTCCTCCGAAATCGTCAAGTGGAAGCTTGGCACCTGGGAAGTCGTGGATCGCATCCCCACATACTACTCGGTGGGGCACCTCATGATTCCAGGTGGTGCAACCACAAAACCGTCGGGCAAGTACGCGGTCGCCCTCAACAAGATCACAAAGGATCGCTACCTGCCCACGGGTCCCGAGCTCACGCAGTCTGCGCAGCTGTATGACATCTCGGGCGAGAAGATGAAACTGATCCTCGACTTTCCCACCACGGGTGAGCCTCACTACGCGAACGCGATAGAAGCGAGCAAGATCGAAAAGCAGCAGCTGAAGTACTACTCGCTCGCTGAGAACAGGCATGCTCACGTGACGAAGTCGGAGCGCGAGGCTGGCATCGACCGCTCGGGCAAGGTGGTGCACGTTCGCATGACGGCGATTCGCTCTCATCTTGCGCCGGACAACATCGAGGGCGTACAGGTCGGTGACACGGTGCTCTTTCACGTCACGAACCTCGAGCAGGACTGGGACATTCCCCATGGATTCGCCATTCAGGGTGCGCAGAACGCCGAGCTGCTGGTCATGCCGGGCGAAACCCGGACTCTGCGGTGGATTCCGCGGAGCGTGGGCGTCTTCCCGATGTACTGCACGGACTTCTGCTCCGCGCTGCACCAGGAAATGTCGGGGTACGTCCGTGTCTCGCCGGTCGGCTCGTCCGTACCGTTGACGGCGAACACCCTGAAGGCAAAGGGCCAAGCAACGCGCGCCGCAGCACGCGGGATTTCCCTGCCAACCCCGCGATGAGCGCGAGTCACTGATGACGAGCCCTCGCAGTGCCAGACTCTTGCTCGCGCTCTCTGCATCGCTCTTGATGCTGGCGCTGCCCTTCCCGCTGTGGCGCGTTTCGCTGCTCGCGCCACAGTACCCCGAAGGCCTTGGCATGCTCATTTGGGCACACACGGTCACCGGCGTGGGCGCGAACGATCTGCAAAACATCAATGGATTGAACCACTACATCGGCATGCAGACGATCGAACCTGACTCCATTCCCGAGCTCCGCATCATTCGCCCCGGCATCCTCGCGATGGGGGCACTGGGGCTGCTCATCTCCGCTTCCGGTCGACGGCGATTGATCATGGCGTGGAGCGGCGCCCTCGTGCTGGCGGCCACGGTGGGCCTCGCCGACTTCTGGCGTTGGGAATACAACTACGGCCACAACCTGGATCTGACGAACGCTCCAATTCAAGTACCCGGCATGTCGTACCAACCGCCACTGATCGGGAGCAAGAAGCTGCTCAACTTCACGGCGACCTCACTTCCGGCCACGGGTGGACTGCTCGCGATCATCAGCGTGGCGCTGGGACTGGCGAGTGTGCTGGTGCTGCGCGCACCCGCGCCGACTCGACCCCTCGAATGAGCGCCCGTAGGTGGCCCGCATGGGCGTGGCTCTTCGCCCTCGGTGTTGACGCCTGCCAGTCGTCGCCGCGGCCGCTGGTGCCCGGCGAGGACGTCTGCCGTTACTGCCGGATGACCATCGACGATTCCCGCTTCGGCGGGATGCTGGTGACCCCACGCGGCCGCCTGGAGACCTTCGACTCGATCGAGTGTCTCGCCGCCTACGTCGGGGACCTCCCCGACTCCGCCCAAGCGCACACTGTACTCGTTGCCGACTTTGAACATCCCGCACGGTGGGTGGATGTCACGCACGCCAGGTTTCTCTATCGGGGTCACCTGCGCTCCCCGATGGGGCGGGAGCTAGCGGCCTTTGGCGGAGTGCAAGCCACCGAATCGCTGCAAGCGCACTACGGCGGAGAGGTGATCGGATGGACAGACGTGTTGGCACGCGTTCGGCGCGACCGTTTCACTCCGAGCGGCGCGGAACGCGGGGCGCGGCGCGGGGCGGCGTTCGCTGATCCCTCCCATTCTCACTGAGCTCGATGTCATCGCTTTCACTCTCCATCGTGCTGGCGCAGCTCGCCCTCGGCGTACACCCACCACTTGCACCCGATACCGTACGTGTTCTCGCTCCATCATCCGCCGCAGGCGGGAGATCGAGCGTCGGCAGCCGCACGGCCGCCACCATCCGTGACGCGGTGCGTCTGGTCGCGCGTGGCGGCGTTGTGCGAGTCTCCGCTGGGGTGTACACCGAGCCCACCATCATCGTCACACGGCCGGTGCAGCTGATCGGTGATTCCGGCGCCATCCTTGATGGGCAGGGCGCACGGGAGCTCATGGTGGTCGGTGCGGACTCTGTTGTGGTACGGGGACTGACGTTTCGCAACACGGGAACCGTGCAGGCATCCGACCGCGCCGCGCTTCGGGTGGTCGAAGCTGCTGGATGTCTCATAGAGAACAATCGGTTCGAGAATACCCTCTTCGGGATTTACCTGCAGCGCGCCTCAGCCTGCCTCGTCCGACGCAACACACTCGAAGGGATGAAGGGCTCACAGACGGTTACGGGAAACGGCCTGCATCTGTGGGACAGCCGCGACATCGTCCTCGAGGACAACGTCATTCGTGGGCACCGCGATGGCATTTACTTCGAGTTCGTGACCAACGGCGTGGCCCGTCGCAACGTGAGTGAAGGGAGCCGTCGCTATGGACTGCACTTCATGTTCTCCGACTCCTGCCGTTACGAAGACAATACGTTCCGCGAAAATCAATCCGGTGTGGCCGTCATGTACTCCAAGCGCGTGCGAATCACCGGCAACACGTTCATACGCAATCAGGGGAGTGCCGCGTACGGTCTGCTGCTCAAGGAGATTGTAGACAGCGAGGTGCTGCACAATCGCTTCATCGAGAATTCGGTCGCGCTGCATCTTGAGGGATCGAGTCGCAACAACGTGATAGACAACGATTTCCTGCGGAACGGCTGGGCAGTCCGTATCCTCGCAGACGCTCAGCGCAATCGGCTCAGTGGAAATGCGTTCTCCGGCAACGTGTTCGATGTCGGCACGAACAGCCGCAGCAACTACAGCACGTTCGTCGGGAACTGGTGGGATCGTTATCGCGGCTACGACCTTGACCACAACGGTCGGGGGGACGTAGCGCACGCACCGGTTCGCCTGTTTGCGCTCCTCGTGGAGACGTCGCCAGCGGCGCTGGTACTCACGCGCAGCTTCCTGGTGGACCTGCTGGATGTTGCGGAGCGTGTCCTGCCGATTCTGACGCCGGAAACGCTGCGTGATGATGCTCCACTCATGCACGCGCCGCGGAAGATGCCATGAAGAGCAACCAGTCATTGGTGGAGGTACGTGCGCTCACCAAGTCGTACCGGCGCCAGCAGGTGCTGCGAGGCATTGATCTCGAGTTGCAGCGAGGCGCGGTCACCGCGATCATCGGGCCGAACGGTGCTGGCAAGACCACCCTCAACAAAGCCATACTCGGACTGGTGCACCCCGACGGTGGTAGTATCTGCTTCGGTGGGGAGAACATCGCCGGCCGTATCGAATACCGCCATCGGATCGGCTACATGCCACAGGCAGCGCGATTCCCCGACGGATCATGCGCACGCGAGGTACTGGAATTGCTGCGAGATCTGCGTGGCACGGTTGGAGGAACCGATGATGTGCTCCTTCATGCGCTCGCGATTCCTGCGTTCCTGACACAGCCGATCCGCACGCTCTCCGGAGGACAGCGACAACGGCTGAGCGCAGCGGCAGCGTTCCTCTTCAGACCAGAACTGCTGCTACTCGACGAGCCGACATCAGGCCTGGATCCGGTATCGAGCGGCATTCTCAAGGACAAGATCCGTCAGGTTCGTGACGAAGGGCGAGCGGTCGCGATCACCTCGCACGTTTTAAGCGAACTGGAGGAGCTCGCCGACACCGTGGTGTTCCTGCACGAAGGTATGGTGCGGTGGCGTGGTCCACTAAATGCATTGCTCGCGAGCACAGGAGCTGCCACGCTTGAACGGGCGGTGGCTCATCTCATGGCGCATGACGTTGCGTGTCCAGCGTGACCGCGGCGATCGACCCACCCGAGCAGTCGCCCACCACTGCTGCGAGCTCGCCGGCGCACATCATCACGCCTCAGCCGCGGGTACGCTCCGTCGTACTGACGGTTGTGCGCCATGAACTGCGAACGATTCTGCAGAATCGCGCCGTACTGCTCTTTGCGCTGACGATGCTGGCCGTCAGTGAAAGCGTGCTGCGGCTGACTGGCACTGGCCCACGGGCACTGGTATCAATGCTCAACATCGTGCTGCTGGTAGTGCCGCTCGTGACGATCACGTTCGGCGTCATCTCCTGGCAGGCCTCGCGCGAATTCAACGAGCTCTTGCTCACACAGCCGGTGCATCGCGGCGCGTTGTTCGCGGCCCTGTATCTGAAGCTGGTGGGGCCACTGGCGTCGGCATTCAGCGTGGGACTGCTGCTCCCGTTTCTGTTGCATCGCGCCGTCACGCCCGACGTGGTAGCCCTGCTACTTGCCACGCTCGGCGGCGGCATCGCCCTCACGTGCGTGTTCGGCGGGCTTGCGCTGCTGATAGGCGTCCTTGTGGAAGATCGACTCCGCAGTCTCGCTGCGGCTCTCAGCGTGTGGCTGCTGCTCACCGTCGCCTACGACGGCGTGATGCTGCTCGTCGCCACCACCCTCTCCGACTACCCGCTCGAGAGGCCGATGCTGCTGCTGACGCTCTGCAATCCGGTCGATCTGGCGCGTGCACTCATCGTGATGCAGAGCGATGCCGCCGCGCTCATGGGTTACACGGGCGCGGTCATGCATCGTTTTCTTGGCAGTCTGCTCGGCACCCTTGCGTCCCTGGCCGGACTGTTGTGCTGGATTCTCGTTCCCGCATGGGCGGGACGGCGTGCGTTCGAACGTCGCGACTTCTAGTCCCTTAGCCGCTCCTCACTTTTCGCTCGAGAGAACCCCATGTCAATCGCCAAACTTGCACACCGCTATTCGATTCCGACTGCTTGCGCGCTGCTGATTCTCGGCTGTGGCGGCGAGCGGTCACCCTCGCCGGCCGCATCGTCGACTCCACCCGCGGCCAGCGCTGGGTCCGGCAGTGCGCCGAAGATGACACCAACCGGCAAGGTCATCACCATCGAGATGATCACAGACGAGGCCGGCAATTACTTCAAGCCCAAGAACATTGAGGCCAATCGTGGCGACGTACTCAGGTTCGTGCTCACAACAGGCGTACACAACGTGCACTTCCTGCCGGATTCCAATCCGGGCGCAGCCAATTTGCCCGCGATGTCAGCCTTTGCGCAGCTTCCAGGGCAGGCGTTCGAGATTGTCGTGACGATGGATGCGGGAAAGCAATACTACTTTCAGTGCGATCCGCACGCGCTGCTCGGCATGATCGGGCATGTGACGGTACGCAACTAGAACCGCGACCGAGCATTCCGCCGAACCGATGTGAATAGGGCGTGCAATGGCGTGCCATCCGCGCGCCCGTTGCACGCGATGCGGCTCCGCTCCGGGTGCTCAGACCGGAGCGGTCGGGGTGCCGTCAGCGTGACGCGTCGAAACTACTTCGGAGTCGGCAAAAGGACACGGTCGATGATGTGTACCCATCCGTTTGACGCACGCACCGATGCGATGACCTTGGCCCCACCGATCCAGCTCGCACCATCCTTGCGAGAGATCGTCTCGCTTACGCCGTCCACCATGCTTAGTGACTGACCGTCTTCCAGATCTGTCATGTCCAGCGCGGACGTCGTGACATGATGGTGCAGAATCGTCGTGAGCTTGGACTTGTTCTCGGGCTTGAGCAGATCGTCCAAGGCGCCGAGAGGGAGCTTGCCGAACGCCTCGTTGGTCGGGGCGAACACGGTGAAAGGACCGGCGTTCGCGAGCGAATTCACCAGATCGGCCGCCTGTAGTCCCGCGACCAGCGTGGTGTGGTCCTTCGAGCCGAGCGCGATTTTCACCACGTTTGGCTGCGACTCGTCATCCTGCACGGCGGCTTGTCCGCCACCGGCACTGACCGCAGGTCCGACGTCAGCACCCGGTACCTTTCCGGCGTCGCTGCCGGGGGAGCAGGCGACGATGCTCGCCATGAGAAGAGCCGGAATCGCGCGAAGATTGGTCATGGATCTCGGGGTCAAAGTAATGTAGCAAATAAAATGCAACATTCTATGCCACCCCCTGATCTTGACCGTACTGGTGAGAACCCTGAGCGAGTGTCAGCGAATACGCTACACACGACGAACCCACGGGGCGTCACACACCGCGAGGCATGTCGCGGTGTGCCCCATGCGACTAACCCAGCGCTACGGCACCACCCTGGCCGGTGTCCCGCGACGATCTACGACCTCGGGCAGGTTCTTGGCCTTGAGCTGCACATTGAACGGTGCAAGTTCCGATGCCAGCACGCCGTCGATCGCCGCCAGATGCTGCCGAAGCTCCGCACTCAGAATCTGGTTCACCTCTCCTTGCTGTGATGTCGGCTTGAAGTCCGAGCCGCTGGCCCCGTTGGCCAGATACCCGAGCTTCGCGATGAGCTTGGAGCCGAAACGCACGCCATCCTGACCACCGCCAGTCTGCCGCAGATCCACCAGGTTCATTTCCACCTCGACGAGCTTGGCATCCAGGGCTCGCGCCAACCGAGCGATCTCCGGGTCGCTGGCGAGCTGGCGCACTTGCTGCACCTGCAGGCGAACGGCCTCCAGTCGGTGCACCGCCGCTCCGGCGATATCGAGCTGTTGCTTGAGCGCGGCTACAACGCGCGTCTGCTCGAGAATCTCGGCGTCAGTTCCACCACTGTTGGGATCCTTGCGAACCTCAAACGGCTGCGTCTGAGACGCGCCATCCACGGTCAGCCGCACGGCGTATTTGCCGGGTGGCATAAGGATGGACAGCCGCGCGGTCCCGGGTGCCACGCGCCCGTTCGGGCCGGCCACGATGTGATCGGCGTACAACGGGCTGGTAAGCAGGCGCACCTCCATGCTTGGCTCGTCCCGCAGGTCCCAGGCCGTACGATTCAGCCCGGCCGCGTTCCGCCCACGCAGCGTCCGGATTGTCTTTCCGCCGCCATCAAGGATCTCGAGTGTGGGAGCGCTCTTGGCCGCGGCCTTGAGATAGTAGTTGAAGGTTGCGCCGTACTCCGGATCCTGCCCCACGGTCGGATCGTCGTAGGTCGTGCTGGGTGCGGGGATGGGGCGGTAGCGATACGCCGCGCGCGGAGCGAACAGATGCGACGGCGCATTGGTCAACTCGGTCGTGAGCTGTTGCAGCGGCGTGAGATCATCGAGAATCCAGAACCCACGCCCATACGTGGAGATCACCAGGTCGTTGAAATGCTCCTGCACGACAATGCCCGACACGGGCGCATGCGGCAGGTTGTTCTGCAAGGGCAGCCAGTGGTCACCCGCGTCGTAAGAGAAGTAGATCGCGTTCTCGGTCCCCACGTACAGCATGCCTCGCCGGGTCGGATCCTCGATGATCACCTTCGCGTAGCTGAGATTGCTGCGTGGAATACCGCTGACGATCTTCGTGAACGTCTTGCCGTAGTCGGTGGTGCGATAGATGTACGGGTCGCGATCGTTCTCCTGATGCGCGTCCACCGTGATGTATGCGGTCGCGGCATCCCACTTCGACGCGGCGATGGACCGGACCGATCCCCAGCCGGGAATACCGGGCACATTCGCGGTGACGTTGGTCCAGGTCGCCCCATCGTCTCGCGAGAGCTGCACGAGTCCGTCGTTCGTGCCCACCCAGATGAGCCCCTTCTCCTTCGGAGACTCGGCGATGCCGTACACCACCCCCGAGTACTCGACGCCGATGTTGTCCGGCGTGAGCCCGCCGGAGCTCTTCATCTTGCTCCGGTCGTTCCGCGTCAGGTCCGGGCTGATGATCTGCCAACTCTGCCCGCCGTCCCGCGTGCGATGCACATGCTGGCTGCCCGTATACACCGTGTTGTGATCATGCGGCGAGATCAGCAGCGGCGCGTCCCACACGAAGCGATACTTCACGCCCTCCGCCGGACCGTTGGACTGTTGTGGCCACACTTCCACGTTCCGGAACTGTCGACGGCTCTCCTCGAAGCGCACGACGATGCCGCCCACCATGCCGGAGCCGGAGGCGGTGGTCCAGATGATGTTCGGATCGATGGGATCCGGTGTAGCCCACCCGCTCTCGCCGCCGCCCACCGAGTGCCACATGCCACGTGAGATACCCGCGCCACGTCCTCCCTGGACGCGACTGTTGCTGGGCCCGCGATAGCTCGGCTCGTCCTGCTTGTTGCCCAGCACGTTGTACGGAATGTTGTTGTCGACGGTCACGTGATAGATCTGCGCGTTGGACAAGCGCTGCTTGAACCAATCGCGACCTCGATTCACGCTGATGGAGACGCCTTGATCGTGCGCGACGATCATGCGATCAGCGTTCGTCGGGTCAATCCAGATGTCGTGATGATCACCGCCCGGCGCTTCGCGACCACCGAGCGTGGTCAACGTCCGACCGCCGTCGATCGACTTGGCGTACGATGCCGTCAGGAAATACGACTCGTTTTCGTTGTCCGGCGCGACGGCCATGCGCGAGTAGTAGTGTGCGCGTCCCATCACGTTGCGATCGCGATTGATCAACGTCCACGCCGCACCACCGTCATCCGAGCGCCACAGCTGTCCGCTCTCTGTTTCCTGCTCGTTCCACGGCAGGCCGTCGCCGGTCTCGATCATGACGAACACGCGCCGTGGATTGGACGTCGAGATGGCCAGCGCCACTTTACCCACCGGCTTCGTGGGGAGTCCGTTGCCCTTGAGGCGCGTCCAGGTTGCGCCTCCGTCGCGCGACGTGAAGAGCCCGCTGCCCGGTCCGCCACTGCTGCGCCCCCACGTATGGATCTCGATCTGCCACATGCCGGCGAACAGGATACGTGGATTGGATGGATCCATCGCAAGGTCCGAGCAGCCGGTGTTTTCGTCGACGAACAGCGCGCGTGTCCACGTGACGCCGCCATCGGTCGTACGATACACGCCACGCTCCTGCTGCGGTCCGTAGGCCGTACCCAGGGCACAGGCGAGC
>JANNEV010000443.1:0-2495 GCA_031379145.1 Gemmatimonadaceae bacterium | reverse complement strand
TTCCGCCAGCAATCGGCCAAGCGTCAGCAATTCACCGGGGGCCGCGCCTTCGCGGACGGTGACAGCTTCCGCGCCAATTCGGCGAAGCCTCTGCAACAACGAACGGTGGAAGGGTTCGCCGGCGGCATCGGGCGCAAGCATGGGTGCGCCCTCGAGCACGAGGGCCCCCTCGACGATGCGGCATAACAGCGCGCCCTCGCGGGAGCGCGCTGTCAGCTGCCGGAGCGCCTCGCGGACGTTCGGATTGGTGAGCGCGTCGGGATCGTCTGGCACTGCCTCGGCCGCATGCGCTTTCTCCAGGCGCTCGATCAACTGCACGAGGGCGCGCGCCACTGCCGAGGAAGCGCGCGCGTCGCCAACCACGCGCAGCACCGCCGTGTCGGGCGTTCGCGAGGACGGAGTACCCCGGGCCGGTGCGCCGAGTGGGCTCACTCCGGCATCCCATCAGCGTCCGTGCTACTCTTCATCGTTCATCCTTCGCACCGACCGGTCATGAGTCTCTCCCTCTGGTCGCCCGCGGCGTGGAGCTATCCCTTGCCGCCCGGGCACCGCTTCCCGATCTCCAAGTATACGCTCCTGGCCGAGCGTGTCGTAACGTCGGGGCTCATAGCGCCTGATCAGCTGCACGCGCCGGACGCCGTCGACGATGAAGCGCTGCATCGTGTGCACGACGCGAACTACCTCCGCGCGCTCCACGACGGCACCCTCAGCGAAGCGGCGGTGCGGCGCCTCGGCTTTCCGTGGAGCCCGGAGCTGGTTGCGCGCGCATCGCGCGCAGTCGGAGGGACGATCGCCGCCGCGCGCCATGCGATGACCCACGGCATCGCCATGAACCTCGCGGGCGGCACGCATCACGCGTTCGCCTCGCATGGGGAGGGGTTCTGCGTCTACAACGATGTGGCGGTGGCGATTCGTCAGTTGCGCCACGAGCGCCTGATCAGGCGCGCAGTCGTGGTCGATCTCGACGTCCATCAGGGGAACGGGACCAACGATATCTTCGCCGCCGACGCCGACACGTACACGTTCAGCATGCACGGCGCAAAGAACTTTCCGTTTCGCAAGGTCGCCGGCTCCATGGACATCGCGCTTGATGACGGCACCACTGATGCGCCCTATCTCTCCCTGCTCGCCGAGGCGCTCCCACAGGTGCTCCGTGAGGCTCGTTCGGACATTGCATTCTATTTGGCCGGCGCCGATCCGCACGAGGGCGACAGCCTGGGCCGCCTCGCCATGACGTTCGACGGCTTGCGGCGACGGGACTACCTGGTGCTCGCCCAGTGTCGCGAGATTGGCTTGCCGGTGACTATCGTCATTGCCGGCGGCTACGGGCGGTGCATTGACGACACGGTCGCGGTCCATCTCGGCACCGTGGATATCGCACGCGCGTTCGTGTGAAACTCCTTCTTCTGTCGGTCGGCTATGCCGATCGTCACGGCCTCAGGACAGCGCAATGAATTCGCCCGTTAACCCAGCTGACTCACGTGTCGCGCCGCGGCGCGAAGGATTCTCGCGCAGCACTGTCGTGCCGTTGTACTGGCGTGAAGATGGTCGCGAGGATGCGCCCACCGCGCTGCTGCTGCACGGTGGCCCCGGTGCCCATCATGACTACTTGTATCCGCAAATGCTTGCGCTGGCCAGCACGCATCGTGTCATCACCTACGATCAGCGCGGAGGAGGTCGCTCCAAGACCGACGACCCTGCCCCGATCACGTGGGAGACGCAGGTCAGCGATCTCACGGCGCTGTGGGCGGAATTCGAGCTGGAGGCGCCGTTGCTGGTGGGCTACTCGTGGGGAGCGCTGCTGGCGATGCTCTACACCATGACCGTCGTCGATGCAGGAGCAGCGTTATCCAGGATGCCCTCGCGATTGGCTCTGCTCTCACCCGCGCCAATATCACGCGCGTGGCGAACGGAGTTCGAGACGGAGTTGGCGCGTCGACAGCGCGGGCCCGAGATCGAAGCCCTGCGCGCCGAACTGACCGCTTCGGGACTGCGCGAGACAAACGTCGACGCGTATCGACAGCGCAGCTTCGAGATCAGCGTGGCCGGCTACTTCGCCGACCCTGCAGCCGCGCGATCTTTGACGCCGTTTCGGGTGACCGGACGAGTACAGCAGTCGATCTGGGAGAGCCTGGGCGATTTCGACCTCCGCCTGCGGCTGCACATGATGGCGCGTGCCGTTCCGCTGCCAGTGCTCGTCGTACATGGCACAGCGGATCCCATCCCGCTCGCATCGGCGTTGGCCGTGGCACAGGCGTTGAACGCCACGTTCATAGAGCTGGCAGCTTGTGGCCACGTCCCGTACGTGGAGCAACCACAGGCTTTGTTCGACGCCCTGGCGCGCTTCGCTCCGACTTGATCGTTTCCGTGATTTCAGCCCGCTCTGTCGAATGATTCCCTTCGGTACGGTCTCACAGTCCTGTCTCGCCACCGTCGATGTTTACGGGCGCCCATTCGCCGTGACGGTGCGCACCGACCACGACGGGGTGGAGTTT
>JANNEV010000390.1:0-10156 GCA_031379145.1 Gemmatimonadaceae bacterium | reverse complement strand
CGAAATGCGGAGCTGGCCGCGCTGCTCCAGGACACGCACCAACGCGGCATAGGCGCGATCCCGCGCCGCCGAACGCATGGGATGCTGTTCGGCGTACAGCGCATGCGCGGCCAGCGTCTGTCCAAGCGTCTGGAGAAATAGAACAGTCGGGTTCATCTCAGGTACTTCGCGTCACGTACTTTCCGCGCCGGCAGTCAAGACGGCGTTCCGCACGCCGCGTTCCGTGCTTCGGGCGGCGAGCTCGATGATTGGAGTGGCCGGGGCATGTCCACGGTACTGTCGCGCGAGTACCTCGAGCGCAGCCAGCACCGCGCTGCTGGCGTCCGCGAGCGCCAGCCGACGAAGCACGCGGGTGCGTACGGTTGTCACGCGCAACAGTGCATCGAGCACGCGGGTGTTTGTCGGCGCGAGTGCCAGCAATCGAATCGCCTTGGCGCGTACGTCGTCGGCGTGCGAGTCGCTTTCTGCGAGGCGCAGCAGTCGTTGCACCAGCTCTGGCGGCAAGAGGGAAGAGGGCGGGCGTGGAGCCGATGCGTCGGTCGCCTCAACCGACAACGCGTCGAGCGCGGCCGAAACCACGCGTTCTGCCGGGTCATCCAAGGCGCGTCGCAGCGCGGGGCCGCGCAGCGTGTCGTTACGCACCAGCACGCGCAGGGCCTCAACGCGAACCTGCTCGTGCTCATGCGAGGCCTGTTTGACCAGCTGTTCCGCGCGCGCGCTCCTCGTGTGCTGATGTCCCTCGGAGACCTCGCGGAGCAGCGACAACAGATTCCTCGCGAAGTACCATGGCGCTCCTTCCAGCCGAGCGATGATGACTGGTGCCAATGACTCGCCGTATTCGCGCAACCGCGCGAGCACCAGCCGCCGAGCGGTCCGGCTCTCGGCGTCTCGCAACACGTCCAGCAGCGCGTCGCGCGCGCTGTCCCCCACCGACGTCAGCAGGGCTCGGGCCAGCACCTGATCGAGCGGATCGCGAAGCAGCACCGCGTTGACCACGGCGGGCGCACTGGCCAACGCCTGAATGGTCTCGGCGGCGGCACGACCTGGTGCCGCGGCGCACCAGTCGAGCAGATCAGCAACCCTCCCCTGCGCCAACAACTGATTGGCCGCATCGACCACGTCGTCACCGACCGCGTCTGCTTCGAGCGCCAGCTGTACCAGTCGAACGGCACCGGTGTCCGGCGCATCGGCCAGCGTGCGCATGGCGTCGAACGCACTGATGCGATCGAGCAAGGCTGCGTGATCGGAGGGGCTGGGGTCGTCCAGTGCCCAGCCGTTGACCAGCTCGCGCGCCGCCGCGCGAAACGCCGCCTCACCGTCGCGACCAGATCCCTGCTGACGTGTGCGTGCCAGCAGGGATGAGAGCACATGGAGCAACTGGGGCGACAGGGGCTCTCCCGACGCACGAGCCGCCGCATCGAGCCAGCTGACAATGGCAGGCGCCGGTAGCGCCTCGATCATCTGCGCGACGAACCGCCGTTTTTCCTCGCCCGCGCCGCACGAGGCAATCACCGACTGTATGGAGCTCGGCTGCATCGTCTTCAGTACCGTGCGCAAGCGTTCCGCGAGTACATCCCGGGACGCGGCGCCTGCGTGAGCTATCTGGTCTGCCACGCGGAGCAGAACGGCTCCCGCACGATGGGCAGCTTCCGGGCGGGCCAAACGACGTTCCACGTCCTGCACGTGATCGCGAGTATCGGATGACGAGCCGCTGACGTCCGACTCGGTGCGATCGAACTCCCCTTCGTCGAGTGTTCCCGACGCCAGCTCCTGCCAGATGTCTTCGATGGATATTGTGTCGCTGCCGGCCTCGTCACCGAGCGACAACTTGCCGTAGTCGATCAGTGTGATGCGAACACCGCCAAGCACCGGTGGTTTGCAGCGATCGTCGTGTGCACCTCCGGGCCCATCGTCAGCGCCAATCCACGCTATGGCGGTCTGCAGCGAGTCGGGCGAGACAAGCGTGTCAAACGCGAGCCCGCCGATGCCACGCCGTCGCAGCCGATCGGCAAGATCGCGAGCCACGCCGAACGCGCGGTCCACCGGTGCGTCATCCACGACCAAGCCGGTTCTCGACACCACCAGCGTTACGCGTGGCTGGTGCATGAGCAACGTCTGCAGCGCGGCAAAGGCCTGCGTCTCTGATGTCAGCACGAGCGGGTGGGACGATGGGTACGCGCGGCGTCGACTGAACGCGACGGTGAGCCGGGTCAGCAGCAGGTGCGCGTGCGTTGTCGTCCGATCCGGCGGCGCCGGTGGCGTGAGTGTCTGCATCGGGGCCGGGCGAGCGGATGCGGAGCGCCGGCGCTTACCTCGCGCGCTACGGCCACCCCGTCAGAGAAATACGATCAGGGTGCCACAACGAAACCGATTCGGCCTGTGTGGGCGTTGCCGAAACCGTTCCGTGTCGCTCGCCCGAACGCACTTCGGGCGCACCCGAGCCTTCAACGCTGGGCGAGTTGGCCGGCGAAATAGCTCTGCGCACCCGTTCGGTGGCCGTCACGCTGGCGATACGTGCCCTGCGGGCCGAGCTCCCACGCGGTGCCGTCGTCCAGGTAGCGGGCGAGGATGTCGTCAAGCCGTTGTTGGTGCCCGGTATCGAGGACGGGGACGAGCAGTTCCACGCGTCGTCGGAGGTTGCGGGAGCGCAGGTCGGACGAGCCGATGAAGTACTCGGGCGTGTCGCCGTTGGCAAAGCGGTAGATGCGCGAGTGTTCGAGGAAACGCCCCACAACGGATATGACGCGGATACGCTCCGAGTGTCCGGGAACACCGGGGCGCAGGGTGCATATGCCGCGGACCACCAGATCGATCATCACGCCATCCTGCGACGCGCGACAGAGGGCCCGCACCACCTCGGTGTCGGCCAGTCCGTTGATCTTGATGGTAATGCGTGCATCGCGGCCCGCGCGCGCATGGGCTGCCTCACGGGAAATGCGTTCAAGCAGTGCCGGCAACAGCTGATGCGGGGCAACGAGGGCGCCCTGAGCCAGCGCTTGTGGCGCACTGGAGGCGTCAGCCAGCGCGTCGAAGAGGTCGGCGACGTCGGCGGTGAGGTTGTCGCGCGCGGAGAACAGGCTGAGGTCGGTGTACTGCCGTCCCGAACGGGTGTTGTAGTTGCCGGTGCCGATATGTGCATAGCGAGCCAGGCTCGCGCCTTCTCGCCGCACCACCAGCGCCACCTTGGCGTGCACCTTCAGGCCGCTGAGGCCATAGACCACCCGGCCGCCCGCGCGTTCGAGCGCGCGGGCCCACTGGACGTTGTGGACTTCGTCGAAGCGGGCCATGAGCTCCACCAACGCGAACACCTGCTTGCCCGCGCGCGCCGCCGCGAGCAGCGCCTCCACCACCGGGGATGGATCACCGACGCGGTACAGTGTGGTCTTGATCGTCGTGACGTCCGGATCGGCGGCGGCTTCCTGCAGGAATCGAACGACGGTGTGCTCGAACGACTCGAACGGATGGTGCACGAGCAGATCGCGGTGGCGAATGACGCTGACCATCGTGACGTCCGACGGCACCGGCTCGGTGGCGCGCAGCGGTGGGAACTCGATGGTCGCAGGCACGTGACCCGGCGCGACCGATGACATCGTCGCAAGCGGAAGGGTCTGCAAGCAGCGCAAGTCGAGCAATCCGTCGATCACCTGCACCGCAGTGACCGTCAACTCCATATCACGACCCACCGCCTCGCGGCGCAGTGTCTCGAGAATCAACGCTCCCACGGCGTGTGGCATGCTGCGTTCCACTTCAACGCGCACCGCAGGATTGTGTGGCCGCCGCTCGGCGGCGCGGGCCACCGCCCCCAACAAATCGCCTGCGTCTTCGTCCTGCAGCGGCAAGTCACCCGCCCGCGTCACGCGAAACAGGTGCGCCCCGTCGACCAGCGCGTGGGGGTAAAGTCGATGCGCGTTGGCCCGCAACACTTCTTCAATGGCGATCACGGCTCCCGCACGCCCCGGCACCGGAAGCAGTCGCGGCATATCGGTAGGGAGTTCGTGCTCGGCCAGGTGCGGCCGTTCGCCGGGCGAGGCTCGAAAGATCACGCCAAGAAAGAGCCCCAGATGGGGGAGATGCGGCAATGGAACGCCGGCGGCCAACGTAATGGCCAAGGGCATGAGATCGGGCTGGATCTCTTCGAGATAGCGCACGCGCAACCGGTCGCGCTCCGCCTCGGTGAGGGCGTCCCATGGCAGCAGGTGCACGCCTGCCTTGGCGGCCTCACGCAAGCACGCGTTCGCGCACCGTGATTGTGCGGCGAGAATATCGGCGATTTCCTGCTCGACGGCTTCAAGCAACGCGCCAGGAGCGTACCCGTGTGCCCGGGTGGTGAAGGCATCTTCGCGCGCATCCAGTGCATCGGCGCGCAGCTCCGCCATGCGCACCATGTACAACTCATCGATGTTGCTGGTCACGATACCCAGGAACCGCAGTCGCTCGAGCAGCGGTGTCGCGGAATCCTCGGCGAGGGCCAACACCCGGCGCTGAAAGGCCAGCAGACTCAATTCGGCGCTGATCAATTCCGCGAAGTTGCCGGTCGCCGTCATCGCATCCTGGAGGTGGAGAAGAAGCGCCCGTCGCGCCCTGACGCGCTGTGCTGCCAAGGGATTCTATCGCGTGTGGAGCACCCTTGGGCAGGGGAGGCACGGATTCACGCGGGACGCCGCGAATCGGCTTCCGCAGCGGGGCAGTGACGCGTACCTGACCGGCCGGGTACTGTAAAACATGCGAGCACGTTCCGCTGGTCTCGGTGGCGTCACCTGCGCGTTGGTAGGCGCGCTCGCTTGGAGTGCGTGCGCATCGTCGCCGGTGGACGTGCTGGTCGGGCCGACCGCAGCCGGCGCCGCAATGGCGTTGGGTTCGGAGGTGGCGTTGGCCGCCGGTGAGTCGGTGACCGTACAGCCCGCCGGCGTGCGCTTCCAGTTCGTTGGCGTGGACAGCGATTCGCGCTGCCCCGTGGATGTCCAGTGCATCCAGGCAGGCAGTGTACGCCTCACGATACGAGCAAGTGGGCTGCCTGGCGCGGCGTCGGGCATTTCTCGCGAGCTGACTCTGGAGACGGTACCGGCGCGCGATACCGTCACTGTTGATCGTTTCGTGCTGCGGCTGGTGCGCGTGTCGCCCGACGCGCGATCGACGGAACGGATTGCTGCAGACCGTTACCGTGCCATCGTGCAGGTATCCGCCCGCTAACTGGATGCGGCGGCCTTGGCGGCCGGAGGACTATGGCCCACTAGATTTCACCGAACACGGAAGGCGTTCGCTCTCGGGGCGTGCACGTGGCGGCGTCCCTGACGGTCTCAGGAGGACCATATGACGATGAAGAAGAAGAACACCAGCGCGATTCCTGATTTCTCGCGCAAGCGCCCCGTCAAGGGCGCGGCTCCGGTCGCGGCGGCTGACAAGGCGCATACGCCGAGCCCACGGCAGCCACAGAAGCCGCCGGCCAAGGCCAAGAACGGCGGTCGGCGCGGCACCTAGCGCGAGCGTTGTTGGCAGGAGAGAGAGTCGAGGCGCACATTCGTTGCAGTCGCGCTCTTCTCTCCCGCTGCAAGGAGTCACCAGATGTCCAGGATCTCGCGCAAGGATTTTCTCGGTTTCGGCGCACTGCTTGCGGGCGCGGCTGCGGTTCCCCGGCTGGCTCGCGGATCGGCGCCAATCGCTGACGCACCGATCGACGCGCTGCCGCCGATGGCGCAGCGCGGCGCGGGCATTGAGGCAGATCTCATTGTGGTGAACGGGCGAGTGCTCACCAGCGATCCAGCGCGTCCACGCGCGCAGGCGTTCGCCGTCAAGGACGGGCGGTTTCTCGCGGTGGGATCAACGGCGGACATACGCAACCTCGCCACCGCTCGCACGACGGTCATTGATGCCGCCACCACAACCGTCGTGCCGGGCTTCATCGACACTCACAATCACCCCAGCGGGGTGAATGAGCTGTTCGAGGTGAACGGCAATCTGCGCAGCATTGCCGAACTCAAGGCCGCGCTCGCCAAGAAAGTGTCGCAGACGCCGCCGGGCCACTGGGTGAACGCGTACATGTTCGACGACACGAAGGTGAGTGAAGGACGGATGCTGCACCGTCGCGATCTGGATGAGGTCGCGCCTGATCACCCGGTCAGCGTGAACCATCGCGGTGGACACACGAGCTGGTACAATTCGAAGGCGTTCGCACTGGCCAACATCACCAAAGACACCTCCGACCCCGCCGATGGCCGGTTTTTCCGCGATGCGGACGGGACACCGAACGGACGTGTGGCGGAGTTGGCGCGCCGGGTGTTCGCCGATGTGGGACAACGGGAGCGCTTCACGCCGGAGCAACAACGTGAGCGCAGCCGACAGGGAATGGCGCACATCTCCGCGCTGTACACGGCGGCAGGGTTGACGACCGTACACGACCTCGGTGCGTCGGCGAACAACATTCGCGCCTACGAGGATATCCGCGCGGCGGGAGCGTTGAGGCACCGCGCGTACATGATGATCCGCGGTGCTGCCTTCCCCCTGCTGCGTGACGCCGGTGTGTACACCGGGTTCGGCGACGAATGGGTGCGCGTTGGTGGCGTAAAGTATGCCGCCGATGGCTCGGCGTCGGAGCGGACAATGCGCATGAGTACGCCGTACGTTGGTACCGACGATCATGGCATCCTGACCATGACGCAGGCCGAGATCCATGATGCGGTGGACGATGCGCACAGCAAGGGGTGGCAAGTGGGCATCCATGCCAACGGCGACGTCACGATCGATATGGTACTCACCGCGTATGAACGGGCGCTGGGGCGATGGCCGCACCCCGATCGACGGCATCGGATCGAACACTGCTCACTCGTCAATCCAGCGCTGATCGCGCGCATCGTCAAAACGGGGTCGATTCCCACGCCGTTCTGGACCTACATCTACTATCACGGCGAAAAGTGGGAGCAGTACGGCGACGCGAAGATGGCGTCGATGTTCGCGCACCGGTCGTTTCTCGACGCGGGCATCAAGGTGCCTGGCGCGAGTGATTACGGCCCGGGGCCGTTCGAGCCGCTCATGGCGCTGCAGTCCATGGTCACGCGTCGGGACTTTCGCGGCCACGTGTGGGGCGAAAATCAGCGCGTCACGGTTGATGAAGCGCTGATGATCGGGACGCAACACGGTGCCTATGCCTCGTACGAGGAGAAGCTCAAGGGGTCGATTACCCCCGGCAAGTTGGCCGACTTCGTGTTGCTGGCGCAGGATCCGCATGACGTCGATCCCAATACCATCAAGGACATCACGGTGCTGCGGACCGTGACGGGCGGAAAGACCGTGTATTCCCCGAGTGGCGGGTGAGCGTGGAATGAATCGACGGACTCCAGGATATACTCTCGGCTCGGTCCTGTCGTGACGGCAGTTGCGATTCGGCGTTCTCTCGTGCGCTTCTCCTCGTGTGTCCTTCGACGCCCTCAACTCGATCCCGGTCTCATGCGAATTCCGTTGCTCCTCCTTGCCTCCGTTGGCTGCGCGCTCCCGCTGGCGGCTCAGCAGGCCTCGTTTGTCTATCGTCTGGGGAAGGACACGGTGGCGATTGAGCAGTACACCCGAACGGCCACGCGCCTGTCGGGTGAGATGCTGCAACGCTCGGGTGCCGCGATCTCCCGCTTGCAGTACGACGTGACGCTGGGGAAGGACGGTCGACCGACGGCAGCGACCATGCGACGCGTGCAGCCCGATGGCACGCCGATCGCCAATGCCTTCTCGGAAGCCCGCTTCAGCATGACCAGAGATTCGGTCATTCGCGAAATCGTTTGGCCGGACAGCGTGCAGCGTCGCGCGTTCGCTGCGAGCCAGGCACTGCTGGCGTTCCCGACGTTTGTGTACGGACCCACGGAGCTGCTCTCCGCGATGCGGCGTACCGGTGCGCCAACCGATTCGTTGCCGGCACTCGGACTCGCCGGGAACTTGGCGTTTACTGGCGTGACGACAATGGGTGGAGACACCCTGCGACTGCGCGGCGGCGCGTATGCGATGCTGTTGCGCTTCGATGCCACCGGGCGCCTGCAGTCAGTGGATGGCAGCAACACCACGAACAAAGCCATGGCGCTTCGTGAGCGTGGAGGCCTCGACCTGACGGCGATCGCCCGCACGATGAAGCCCACTGGAGTACTCTCGGCCCGCGAAGTGGCGCGAGGTGCGTTTGGCCCTGGAGGTATGGTGCTGGTGGACTACGGGCGCCCAATGGTTCGCGAACGTTCGGTGTGGGGTGGCACGCTGGTGCCGTTCGATAGCGTGTGGCGCACCGGCGCCAATGACGCAACACACCTGATGACCACACGCACGTTGACCATGGGCGCATTGACGGTGCCGCCAGGCATGTACACACTCTGGGTACAGCATACGCGAAACGGCACGATGCTCATCGTGAACAAGCAGACCGGCCAGTGGGGCACGGTCTACGACCCGGCACAGGATCTCGGCCGCGTCGCGATGCAGCTGACGCCAACGCCAGCCCACGTTGAGGAGTTCACGATTGCCGTTCGCGCGCAGGGCGGCAATCGCGGGGCGCTGGAGTTTGCGTGGGGGCCGTCCGTAGCGACGATGCCGTTCACGGTATCGGCGGCGCGACCGTAGGGGGCGAACCATACTGCACGACCGTGTCGTTCTTCCTGATCGACCGGTGCCCGAGTCCAAAAGCACAACGGGGTGGAGCCGTGTTGGCTCCACCCCGTTGTGCCTTCGTGTGATCGACTGCGTTTGCGCGTCACTTGGTCGCGCCCGCCGATTGATTGGCGAGCGCAATCGATAGGTCGGACAGCTAGTTCAACGGGCAGCCGAGGTTGGCCGCTGCGGTGACCTGCGCGGTTGCTGCGGCGATGGTGGTGGCGTTGCCGCTCAGCCACGCATCGCGCACCAGCTTGATCACCGCTGGCGCGGTGAACGGCGAACTCACGCCGCTCTGGTAGACGCTGTTCAGCAGCACCGCCGTACCGTGGCGGAAGAGCTGTTCGCCGTTGTTGTTGCCTTGAAGTTCAACGGCCTGCAGGAGCGTGAGCGGACCCGACGGGTTCTGCTTGAACGTGCTGCGATACGTCACTCCAAACACGGCGTCGATCATGTCGGTGGTGGCGTACCACTTCCAGCTGTCGAAATGCTGCGACTGCTTCCAGTACCCCGGTGTGCAGCCCTGGCCGCTGCCGGCGATTCGCACGAAGCCGAAGTCAATTGTCAGGTCGCTAGCCGACGCCGCCAACGTCACCGAGCTCGGTGAACCGTTGGAGTCGTTGCCCGAGTTCGTTCCGAACGCGTTGGTGGCGGTAAAGGTGAATCCGGCTGGCGCAGTCGCGCTGACCGAGTAGGTGCCGGCAACGAGACCCGAGAACAGGTAGCTGCCGCTTCCGCTGCTTGTGGTCGTGGCGGACGCCGCGCCGCTGAGCGACAGGGCCACACCATTCAACACCGGCTCGCCCACGTCCTGACGGCCGTTACCGTTGGCATCGATCCAGGTGTAGTTGCCGATGCTTCCCGTGCCGACCACTGGCGGGAGACGATACCCGAAGTCAACGTCGGTGCGGTTCTGACCGGCGGTGAGCGTCGCGACGGCACAGTTGGCCGTGGCGATGCCATCGAGATCGTACGTTTGCGTGAAACCACTCGCCGGTGTCACGCAGACCGAGTAGGAACCCGCGACAAGCCCCGTCGCCGTGTAGTTGCCGTCCACGCTCGTGGCCGCCGAGTAGACCACCACGTTTGACGCGTTGCGCACGGTCACCGTCCAGCCGTTCAATCCGGCTTCTCCGCTGTCCTGCACGCCGTCGTTGTTCGCGTCGTTCCACACGCGATCACCAAGCGAACCGACACGGTAGAATCCGAAGTCGATCGTGGTGTTGTTCTGCCCGGCGCTGAGCGTCACCGACGCGCAGTTGCTGGTGCCACTGCCGTCGCTGTCGAGTGAGGTGTTGGAACCCTGACCCGACGCTGACGCCGACGCGAAGCCACTCGGCACCGCCGTGCAAACCGTGTAGCTGCCCGGCTCCAGGTTACTGAAGCTGTAGTTGCCGCTGCCGTTGGTGGTGGTGCTCAGGGGGCCGCTCGGGCCTGTGAGCGTGACCGTCGCGCCGCCGATGCCCGGCTCGCCCGACTCCTGAATGCCGTTGGCGTTCAGGTCATGCCAGACGAAGTCGCCCAGGCTGGCCTTGGCCAG
>JANNEV010000343.1:0-14460 GCA_031379145.1 Gemmatimonadaceae bacterium | reverse complement strand
GCGCCCGCGATCGCGCTGCCCGCCGCGCTCGTGTCGAGCGCCCCCGCCGCGGAGGCGATGGACGAGGTATTTCCGGCATCGTTCCCGACCCAGGTCGCGCCCGCCGCAACCTGCGATGACAGCGAGCTCGACGTCGTGCGGCGACCGATTCATGCGGACGCGCCCAGAGAATGGCAGGCCATGCGCGACGGTTTCTCCCTCATTTCCTCGCATTCGCGCACGGGATACGGCGTGGCCGGGGCGCACCTGCTGCGCGCGCTCCAGCAGCGAGGCGCACCGGTGGCCTTCTTTCCCATGGGCGCAGTCGACCGCACGCTGGCCGACAATCCGCAGCTGCATAAGGCGCTGAATCTGCAGGACGCGTTTCGGTCGGACGTCCCCAGCGTACGCATTTCGCAACAGTTCGATCTGGCGCTGCACGTTGGCCGAGGCGCACACGTGGCGTTCACCATTTTCGAGTTGGACACATTCACTGCGCGCGAACTCCACCATCTTCGCAGCCAGGACGCGATCTTCGTCTGCTCGGACTGGGCGCGACAGGTGTGCCTCGACAACGGGATTCTGGACACGCCCATTCATGTCGTGCCGCTGGGCGTCGATCGCGCGGTGTTCAACGCACAGGTGTCCGCTCCACGCCGTTGGCCGGACACCGTCTTCATGCAGGTTGGCAAGCTGGAGCCACGCAAGGGACAGCGCGAACTGTTGCGGGCCTTCGAAGCGGCGTTCACGCCCAAGGATCGTGTGCGGCTGGTGCTGTCGTGTGGCAACCCTTTCGTGACGCGCGCGGAGTTCGATGCGATGGTGCGTCCGTTCCGCAGCTCCCCCATGGCCCAGCGCATCTCGATCATGACCGACGAATTGCCGTCGCAGCGCGATGTCGCCGCGCTCATGGCCAGCGCTGACTGTGGCGTCTTTGCTGCGCGCGCAGAAGGGTGGAACCTCGAAGCGCTGGAAATGCTCGCCATGGGCAAATCGGTGATCGCAACCGACTACGCGGCGCACACGGCGTTTCTCACCGCAGAGAACGCGCGCCTCATTGGTATTGATGCCCTGGATCACGCGCATCCGGGCGCGCATCCGGGACGCTGGGCCGCGTGGGGCGACGCACAACACGAGCAGCTGGTGTTGCATCTGCGTGCCGTCCATGCCGAGCGCGAGGCCGGAGCGCTCGTGTTCAACGAGACTGGCGTGGCAACCTCGCGCACGTTCAGTTGGGAAGGGGCCGCCGACGCGCTGATCCGGTCCCTGTACGCGATCGCATGACGGTCGGCAACACCCCCGTGTTGCGCATTGGCATTCTGACGCACAATGTGCTGCATCATACGCAGCGCTGCATCGCATCGCTTCAGGCGCACACCAGTGTGCCCTGGCAGGCGATCGTGCTCGACAATGCGTCCACCGACGCGACCCCGGCGTGGCTCTCGGCCATCGACGACCCACGCATCGTGGTGCACTGTCATGCGGAAAATCTGGGCGTCGGCGGTGGGCGCAACCGGCTGCTGCAGACCCTGTTGCCGGCCATGCACGACGACGACGTGCTGGTCTTCCTCGACAACGACATTGAAGTGGGCCACGGCTGGACGCAGCCGTTCCTGGCGGCGTTTGCCGAACACCCTCGATTGGGCGTTGCTGGTCGCTGGGCGTTTTCGATGCTGGTGCATGCAACGTGGCGCGACATTCTCGCGGAGCACCGCGCCGTCGCGGGACCGGTGGACACGGTGCAGGGGTGTTGCTTCTGGATTCGTGGTGCCGCGGCCCGCGCTGTGGGATTGTTCGATGAAGCGCTTGGGCGCTTCTGGCACGAGGACGACGATTATTGCATTCGAGCGCTGCATGCCGGCTGGGATGTGCGTCGGGTGCCTTGCGCCGCCATCGCCCATCACGAGCACGGCTCCGGTGTCGCGCTCAAGCCCGAACGACTCGCCGGCTCGCTGGCCAATCAGGCGTATTTGGTCACCAAGTGGCGTGCGATGGGGGCGATCGACCAGCACGGCGTTCCTGTTCGGCCGGTTCCCGAGGTGACGGGGCAACTGTCCGACCAGCTCGGCGCGCGCCTGCGTCGTGGGCGGCCGTTGCTTCGCACGGAACTCAGCAGCGCGATCGCGGATGCGACGGAACTGTTGCGGGGCGATGTGACCGACGATCGCGCGGGGGTCCTGGCGTCACCAACCGTACGAACCCTGTTGCACGACGCAACGATACAAGATGCGGGCGACACGCAGCGCCGCGCTCGCGAAGCGGTTGCTCAGGTGGCGAACGTGCTGTGCGCACGCCGTGGTGATGGTCTCTCCGAAGCCAGCGCCAGCGGTGGCGGGCGCGCGTTCAGCGCGGTATGCAATCCAGCGGCGTGGGACGACCCACGCTGGTCCGACACCTACACGCAGAGTTTTCGCGACGGCGCCGGTGTGGATTTCTATGCGCGAACCGAAGTGTGCTGGCGAGACGGGCACCTCATGCATGCGATGCGGGCGACGAACGCGTTGCACGCAAACGCCCGTGTTCTGGTGGTTGGTCACCCGAGCGAACGCGTGATCGCCGCCCTGACGCATGTGGTTGCCTCAGTGGAGGTCCGTGACCAGCACCCGCCGTCGATGCACGAAATCATCGGTGGGGCGACCCGAGTATTCGGTGCGGCGCGCGTCAACACCGGCTCATGGCCGATTCCGAAAGCCATCCGTGTTGATCCGTACGATGTCGTCCTGTGTCCGAATGCGTCTCGGTATGCGCCGCCGGCAGGCCTGCCGAAGCTGTGGCGGACGCTCGCGGACTGCACGCGAAGCGGTGGGCACGTTGGCCTCGGGGTGAGCGTGCGCCTCACGGGCCCTCGCAACGGGCGCTGGGCCGAATGCGACCTGTTGGCCGACGACGTGCTGCTGCGAGAGCAGGGTCTACGGCGCCTCGGTCGTTTCGACGCATCGGTGTCGGACGAGACGCTTCTGGCCGCAATCCCGATGAACGGAGCGGACGCCTGGCGTCCGCGTCTCGCGCGTGCTGTGCCACCCCATCGCGTCACACTCGCGACCCTCTTTTGTCGACGTATCGCTGAGGACGAACCGTGAAGATCCTGCAAATCGCCTTCGCCGGCACCGACCAGAGCGGTGTCCATCGGAAGCTCGCCGAACAGGTGTCTGCGCTGCGCGAGAACGGGCACGCGGTCGAGTCACTGGTGTTCGCCGATACGCGCGTGGCCGCTGCCCCGGCGAACGCGCCATATCGACTCGTGGATCTGCAGGGCGGCGGCTTCGGCCCAGCCAGTCGCGCGCTCGCCTTTCATCTCTGCTGGGAGGCGGTGGATCAACTCAAGCCAGATGTTGTCTACATGCGCTATCCCATCTATGACTCGCATGTCCTGCGTTTTGTGCAGCAGGCACCGCCGGTCGTGTTCGAGTTGCAGACCATCTTCAGAAATGAAGCACCGGCCACGGTTGCCGCACACGAGCAGCATTGGGCCCAGCGCGTCCTGCCGGCCACGGCGGGCCTGGTGGCCGTTACCAACGAAATTCTCGAGGACGAGACGCAACGCGCGCGATGGGCGATTCCCGGGCATGTCATGCCGAACGGCGCGGATCCGGACACGATCCCGTTTACCACGCCCTCCTTGGCCGCCGACCGCGTTGATCTGCTTTGCGTGGCGTCGTTCTACCCGTGGCATGGAATCGACCGGTTGCTGCTCGGCATGGCCAGCGAGCCCGATGTGACGGACGTGCACCTGCACCTGGTTGGTGACGGCCCGACGTTGCCCACCCTGCGAAGCATCGTCGCCGACGCACGTCTGCAGGAGCGCGTGCACTTTCACGGCTCGGTGCCGGTGAAGGAATTGGGGCGGTGGTACCCCAAGGCGCACGTGGCGATCGGATCGCTCGCTCCCCATCGCGTTGGACTTCGTGAGCTCGCGGCACTCAAACATCGCGAGTACGCATTTCGCGGCCTTCCCATCGTCCTCGCGGGTGGCGATGCGGACTTTCCATCAGCATTGCCATGGTTGCGTCAGATCCCGGCGGACGACTCACCGGTCTCACCACGCATGCTGCGGGCACTCGCGCACGGTTGGGCGCACGTCGTTCGCCGTCGACAGATCAGACAGTGGGCCGAATCACACCTGGCGTGGAACGTGAAAGTCCCTCCAATGGTGGAGTTCCTTCGTTCCTGTATCGTGCGCCACACGTCTCTCACTGGTCAGGCAGCGTGACCGCGCGTCGGAAAATCGTCACCGTGATCGGCGCGCGACCACAGTTTGTGAAAGCGGCGCCGGTGTCGCGTGCGCTGCGCGTGGCGCACACCGAGGTGCTGGTGCATACCGGGCAGCACTACGACGCGCTCATGTCCGATGTCTTCTTCAGCGAGCTGGGTATTCCGGCGCCAGATGTCACGCTCAACGTGGGATCCGCTCCCCATGGCGCGCAAACTGGTCGGATGCTCGAAGGAGTCGAAGCCGTGCTGTTGCGCGAGCGGCCGGACGCCCTGTTGGTGTATGGAGACACGAATTCCACGCTGGCTGGCGCGCTGGCTGCAGCGAAGCTGGCCATCCCGATCGTGCACGTTGAGGCTGGACTTCGCAGCTTCGTTCGTGAGATGCCCGAGGAGATCAATCGGGTGCTCACCGACCGACTGAGCGCACTGTGCTGCTGTCCGAGCCTCACGGCGTTCAATCATCTCGCGGCGGAAGGTATCACGCGGAACGTGGTGGTCGTCGGCGATGTCATGCTCGACGCGCTGACCGAATCCGTCGCGCGTGTTCGCACCGAAACGCATCGCTTCGAGACGCTCGGCGTGCCTGCCGCTGGATATGTACTGGCCACCGTACATCGCGCAGCAAACACCGATGACTCCGCCCGACTCGCCGCCATCCTTTCGGCGTTTGGCGCCATGGCCCAGCCGGTGCTTTGGCCCATGCACCCGCGAACGCGTCACGTGCTCCACGCCAATGGCCTCAGACTTCCCGCGAACGTCCGCGTTGTTGAGCCGCTCGGCTATCTCGACCTGGTGTGTGCCCTGCAACACGCGCGCGTAGTGGTGACGGATTCGGGCGGACTGCAAAAGGAGGCCTACTGGCTGGGTGTTCCTTGCGTGACGCTACGGGATGAAACCGAGTGGACCGAGACGGTATCCAGTGGATGGAATACGTTGGCCGACGTTCGGGTCGAACAGATCGTGCAGGCCGTGGTTCAAGCCCGGCTCGGCGCTCCGGTGCGTGATGCGTACGGCGTCGTCGGCGCGGCCCACCGCGTCGTGCGGGCGATAGAGACGATGCTCGACGCGTAGACCGCTCCCAGCGGTGTCACTCCGGCGCGGAGCGCGCTCGGTGTTGGGCGAGATCGTCACCGAGCCGCGAGAGAACCGAGCGCCAGTCGCGCACGCGCTCCTGGCGCATCAGGCGAAGCGTCGGATACCATAAAGTGGCGGGACCGTCCAAGCCCCAACGCCAATCCGGAACGCGCTGCAACAAGACCCAGGTGGGTACTCCGAGTGCGCCCGCCAAATGGGCAATGCCGGTATCCGTGGTCACCAGTCCGTCGAGCTGGGCAAGCACCGACGCGGTGGCGGCCCAATCGGGGAGTGGGGGCAGCCGGACGACGCCGTCCGGAAGCGTCGCGGCCGCGTCGCCCTGTTGCAGCGAGACCCAGCTGATACCGGGGATGCCGAACACGTGGGGAAGCAGCGACGGATCGAGATCCCGCGTGACTCGGCCTGCAAAATCCGGATTGCCCGCCCAGACCACGCCCAGCCGGAGTGTGCCGGATGTCGTTGGCCCGAGCAACGGCGCAGCGCCGGCGATCGGAGCGCGAAGGTACGGCACCGCGCCAGACAGCACGTCGCCGCCGACGTCCAGTACGAACGGCAGCGAAAGCAATGGGACGTGGAAATCGGTAGCGACCGCCGATCCCCGAGGAACCGCATTCACTCCATTTAACGCCAGTAAAGAAACAGCATCGGCGTGGCATTCAACCAGTATGCGAGAAAAATCATACTTCTTGAGAACGCTGACAAAGCGCAAGAACTGAAACTGATCACCAACGCCCTGTTCAGCGGTTACCAGTAACGACGCGCCAGGCGGAACCGGATTCCCATCCCAGCGACTGGCGGCCGTTGGCGGAATTGGCAGTGCGCGGGATTCGAAGAGGCGCCAACCCTCTGTGCTTGCACCGCTCATCAAGGTGGTGTACGCCCGCTGGAGCGCCGTCGGCGCGTGCCCGGGGCGCGCGGCCTCGGCGGCATCGAGCCACCGCATGGCGCCTCGAAGGTCACCCAAATCATGTCGGACTTGCGCCGCCGTGAGAAGAAAGACCGGGTGGTTTGGCGAGATGCGCAGGGCCTGCTGGATCCGTGGCCACGCCTGATCGGCGGCGCCCATCGCCCGTGAGGCGCCGGCTAACGCCGCGAGTGCCGCCGGGTCGCGCGGCCGCGACCGGAGGACCAACGCGAAGCACTCGGCCGCCTCGGCCGGCGCGCCGGCGTCGAGTAGCGCCGCGCCAAGCGCGTGTAGTGCCACAGGGTCGGCGGAGGGTGTCTCGCTGGCCCGCAGCAGGACGCGACGGGTGGACGCACGGTCTCCGGCAAGTCGATGTGCATTCGCCAACAGCAGCGCCACCGCAGCCTCAGCCGGTGCCGCGTTCACGGCCTGCGAAAACGCGGTGATCGCCGAGGCGTATTCCCCTCGTTCCATCGCGTGCTCGCCATCCAGTAGCCACTGCACGACGGAGGACACTACGCGCCGAGGGTTTGCGCAACGCGTGTCCGCCTGAGGCGGGCAAACTGGGCCGGCGTCGGCAAGGCTGTGACGGCCCGGGCCGTGCAAGTGAGAGCCCGAAAATTCATGCGCGATGAACGCTCAAGTTCTGATGGATTGAGACGACACTGATGTTTGACCGCGATCCGGGCTACGGATTCGGGCGAGGCACGGATGCCTCATCTCAACATCATGGAGGATTGTCCCACATGCGTATTAACACGAACGTCGGCGCGCTCACCGCCTCCCGCAACATCTTCGTCAACAACATGGCGACGGAGAACAGCATGCGGAAGTTGAGCTCAGGTCTCAAGATCAGCCGCGCGGCGGACGACGCGGCCGGTCTCTCCATCGCCAACAAGCTGCGCACGCAGAGCCGCTCGCTGACGCAGGCGGCCTCGAACGCGGAGCAGGGCACTGCGATGCTCCAGATCGCTGAAGGCGCGGCCTCCACGATCCAGCGCATCATCGAACGTCAGAAGGAACTGATCACACAGCGCGAGTCCTTGGGTAACAACAGCACGGTGACGGGAACGCTCGGAACCGAAGTTGCCACCCTGCAGACGGAAGCGGCGCGTATCCTCGCGGACGCGGACTTCCAGGGCGCGTCGGTGTTCGCCTCGCTCCAGTTCCAGATCAGCGACTCCTCGACGAACGGCACGGTGACGGTCAACTCGTCCCTGACGCTGACCTCGCTCTCGGGAACGTCCACCCTCGCGAACGCCGATTCGGCCCTTGATGCGGTCAACTCGGTGCTGGCGACGATCGGTGCCGGTCAGAACGTGCTCGACTACACGGTGCAGAACTTGAAGTCGGCCGTCGTGAACGTGCGCGCGGCTGAGTCCACGATCCGCGACGTCGACATGGCGGAGGAAATGGCCAACTTCACCAAGAACAACATCCTGAAGCAGGCGGCCGAAGCAATGCTGTCGCAGGCCAATCAGGGTAGTCAGAGCGTGTTGCAGCTCTTGCGATAAACGAAAGTCGCGACACGCACGCGTAGCCCCGGAGTCGGCATCTCGCCGGCTCCGGGGCCGTGTCCTAGGAAGCATAGGAGGAGCAGGAAATGGAAACCACGCGTACGCCTTCGAACGTTCAAGGCATCAGCAGCGGCATCCAGTGGAACGAGCTGATCGACGCGACCGTATCCGCCGAAACTGCGCGATACGTGACGCCGCTGACCGATCGCATCACCAAACGGGCGGCCGAGAAGGCGGCCTGGACCCGGCTCACGACGTTGGTGCAGACACTCAACGACACGTCGCGCGTGATTCGCCGCGCGGGGCTCGGCGGGTACACCGCAGTCGTCCCCCCCAGTCCCACAACGTCGCGCACGCTGCTGTCGGCGCAGACCACGCTGTCCGCGACGCCCGGGCGCTATCGCGTCGAGGTGCTGCAGTTGGCCGACACGGCCAAGATTGGTGGCCGCTCAATCACGAACATCTCCACGGCGCTTGGACTGACCGGTGATCTGACGATCAACGGGACCAGCATCGCGGTCGCAAGCACGGATTCCCTCGTCGAGGTGCAGCGGAAGATCAACGATGCCAACACGGGTGTGACACCAACTGGTGTCACGGCAACGGTGATCGCGGAAGGCACCAGCGGTGGTCGCCTCGTTCTCACCAAGGATTCCAGCGGAGCCGCCGGCGTCACCGTCACCGATGGCACTGGAGGCATCGCACGCGAACTCGGCTTGCTGGACTCACGCACCAAGCCGATCTCCTCGGCGGTGCAGGCCGCCGCCCTGGCGTTGGGCCTGTCCAATACGCAGCCAGCGACCATTCGCGTTGGAACGCAGGTGATCAGCGCCGATCTGGCCGTTGACTCCATCTCGGCGATCGCCGCGAAGATCAATGCGGCCGGCGGATCGGCGTCGGTGGAATCCGAACTGTATGGCAGCCAGACGCGCTATCGCCTCGTGACCGACGGCAATGTATCCGCTGTAGTCGGGGATCCGAACAGTCAGGCACTCATTGACGCCCTCGGCTTTGCAGCCGGTGGTGCCGGGTTGGTGCGGCAGACGCTCGCCACCGGCGTGTACACCGACAGCACGGACGCGGTCGCGACGAGCGGCACGCTCCTGGCCGGACTCAAGCTGGACGGCGTTGCGACCAATCTATCGGTGGGTGATGCCATCAACATTCGCGGTGTGCGCGGTGACGGCACGGCGGTGACGATTGGTCTGGTCGTCGGAGCCAGTGATACCATGCAGACGTTGCTCACCACCATCAATGACGCAACGACCGGCTTCGGCGCCGGTACCCGCTCTGCGGCAGCCTCGCTTGGCGCAGACGGCGCCATTCGCCTGGTGGACAGTGTGGGCGGTGCCTCGCGCCTCTCCCTTTCGATCGGCATCACCCGCACCGACGGGAGCGCTGGCTCGCTGGGAGCGTCGACGGTGACCAATGCCGGCCGGGCGCGTGAACTCCAGCAAGGGCGCGACGCGGTGCTGCGGGTGGACGGCAATCAGATCACGCGGAGTACCAACACCATTGCCGACGGCATTCCCGGGGTCAATCTCACGCTGACCGCCGCCGAGGCGGGAACCACGATCGACGTGGCCGTGGATCGCGATGCCCAGGCCTCCGTGGACGCCGTCACCAAGTTCAAGGACGCATTCAACGCGATCCGTTCGTTCTTCGATGAACAGCGTGTCCTCACAGCGCCGCTCTACGCCAACACGGCGTTGCGCAGCGTGATCAGCAACTTCACGACGGCCCTTCGTACCACCGTGAGCACCAACACGAGCTACTCGTCGCTGGCGGTGACCGGGTTGGCCCTGGACCGGAATGGAGCACTTCAGTTCGATACCAGCGTGTTCAAGACCGCATTGGCGTCAAAGCCAACCGAGGTCGAAGCGTTGTTCGGTTTCGCTGGTGTCGGCGGAGCGTTTGTCGCCGCCACCGACGAGGTCACGCGATTCGGCATCGGCGCGATCAGCTCGCAGACCCAGTCGATCGATGACTCCACCGTGCGGCTCAAGCGCCGGGAGCTCGAGGCGCAAAAGCGGATCGAGCTGCGTCGTGAACAGTTGGTGGCACGCTACACGGCCATGGAGTCGGCACTCGCTCGGTTGCAGTCGCAGGGAGCAACACTCAGCAGTTCCGTTCGCGCGCTTCAGGGTTCGGGTAGCTGATGCCGATACTCGCAACGAGTCCGGCAGCCGCTCCCTCCGCTCCTTCAGCCTCCGCCTTCATGTCCTACCCCAGTCAGACCTCGACCTATCGCGACATGGAACTGCTGTCCGCGTCGCGTGAACGGCTCGTTGTGGTGGTGTTCGAACAGCTGGTCGTCAATCTCGAACGCGCTCGCATCGCCATGGAGCGTGCCGATGCGTCCATGCGTGTCACGGCGCTACGCCGCGCTCGCGGCTTGGTGGGTGAGCTCCTGGCCACTCTCGATTTCGAGAAAGGGGGAGCGCTCGCCACGCAGTTGGCCGACCTCTATCAGTTCATGCTGGTGGAACTGGTGGACGTTGGTCAGCGCGGTGACATGCGTGTGATCCGCAAACTCATTTCCATCGCCTCCCAGTTGCGAGACGGCTTCGTCGGTGCGGCGGAACAGACCCTGCAGCTCCAGAAGTCGGCCTGAACCGATGCCAGCATCCTCCGCGAATCGTCATTCCGGCTCGCACGAGACACCCGTGGTACCGCGCGCGCAGGCGATCACGCGGGCATTGGCCATGTGTGCGTCGGCGAACGCGTTGGCGCGGGAGGCTGGCGATGCGCTCGACCTGGATGACGACCGATTGTTCAGCCTGCTCGAGCAGCGCGACACCATGCTGTCGGACGTGGCTGAGTACGTGGTGACGTTGCGGGCCACGCGCCCGACCGCAGACAGCGCGTTGTTTGCCGCCGCCGCGAAATCGGTCGATGACACCGACGTGTTGATCGTAGAGCTGGCCGAGGCGCTGCGGACGTCGCATCGCGAAACAATGACGCTGGCGCTGCGGGTCGAGGCGCGAACGCACTTGCTCCGCGAAGAGTTGGCGGAAGTCCAGCGCGCGGGGCATGCCGGCTTGGGTTACGCCACGCCGTTCCTGCCGCACCGGATCGACCGTGTCCGGTGACCGCGGCGTCATGAGTACCGGTCCGGTCGAGTCATTCAGCGCCCTGTTGAGTGAAAAAATGGCGGAGCTCGAGGCGTCTGAAGGTCTGCCCTTCGGGTACCAGGAGGAAACAGCGGTGGATCGCCTGCGACACGATGCGCAGCAGTCGGTATTGGCCATCGAAGGCGGACCGCTTCCAAAGCAGGGGGCGCGGGCGTACTGGTCCTCAGCCGTGCCATTGGTGGAACCGGGGCATCGGCACCTGAACATCCTGTCATAGTTCCGTCGCGAGGCGGTCAGGTGCCAGAAATTCCGGGTACCGGCTAAAGTTGCAGGCTGGTCCTGCCGATAGTCCTATCAAGAGGAGGAATCATATGCGTATCAACGGTAGCATCTTCGATCCACTGCGTCCCGACCGCGCGGCACCGACGGGAAGCCCTGTCGCACCTCGCTCGTCGGACGCGGCGGCTCAGCAGCAGGACGCATCCGTCAAGAAGTCTGACTCGGTCCAGATCTCCGACGCAGGTCGGTCGATGGTGGGTCGGTTGGAGCAGGATGCAAAGAGCACATTTGACCCGGAACGGGTCGCGGAGCTGCGCACAAAGGTCCTGACGGGAGCCTACAACACGCTCGACGTCGTGGACCAGGTGGCGCGCCGCATCATCTCGCGCGGTGATCTCTGAGGGCGGTGAGATCGCGGCGTCCCACAGATTGACCGGCTGACTCAGGAGACAGGTGTCATGAAGTTTCTCGTCGTTGACGATTCTGCCACCATGCGGCGGATCGTGATCAACTCGCTGCAGCGCATCGGTTTCACCGACACCGTCGAAGCCGGCGACGGTCAGGAAGCGTTGGCAAAGTTCGACAGCACCATCCAGTTCGTGATCACGGACTGGAACATGCCGAATATGAGCGGCACCGAGTTCACCAAGGTCTTGCGTTCGCGTGACGACGGGCGACACGTGCCTGTCCTGATGGTGACGGCGCGCTCCGTGAAAGAAGACATTCTGACCGCGATGGAAGCTGGTGTGAATAACTACATCGTGAAGCCGTTCACCCCAGCCGTGCTCAAGGAGAAGATCGATGCGCTTCTCCCAGCAGCCGCGGCGTGACATCGCGATCCATGATCAGTCCACGAGCGCAGGAAGTGCTGTATGAGTCCGAGGCGACGTTGCGCCTCGTCGACCATGAATTGCAGGAGTTGCGGCACCAACGCCAACCTGCGCGGGAGCCGGGCCTTGCCGACTTGCCAGAAATTCTCGAGCGCGCCAACGCACAGATTCTCACGGTGCTCGCGCATCTGCGGGAAACACGCGCGGCACTGCAGAACTCCACCATCGAGAAGATCCAGGCCACGCACGACAAGCTGCAGGAAGTCACGTCGGCCACGGAAGACGCGGCCATCAATATCATGGATGCGTGCGATCGTGCTTCGCAGCACCTGGACGAGCTCGATGCCATTGATGCGCAGCCGGAGTCCGACAAAGTACGGGCCGGTGAGATTCGGAATACGCTTCGCGACGAGATCTTTCTGATGATGGGCGCGCTGCAATTCCAGGACATCACGACGCAACAGTTGAATCACGCGTCGGCCGTACTGGTGGACATGGAGAATCGTCTGCTGGATGTCGCTCGACTGTTCGATGTCAACCCGGATAGTACGACTATCACCGGCAGGGCGATGAGCGCGCCGGATGCGCAATCGTACGATCCGAATGCCACGTTGACCAATGCGGAGGGCCGTCAGTCCATCGCGGACCAGATCTTCACCGGCGTCAAGGTTTCCGCCGCGTAAGCTCCCCCGGGCAAACGCGCGGAAAAGCGGCTCGTGCCCATTGGCACGAGCCGCGTGTCGTTCATGGCATCAGCGGTAAACATCGCGAGGTGACCGACCGATACTCAAGCTGACGCAACCGTTGAACGGTTGGCCGCTTATGCTCCCCTATTCATCCCCTGGCGCATCACTGTGTCCCCACTGACGCTCGACGACGCGGCTACGCTGCTCCTGCAGCTGGAAGCCTCTGATACGGCAGATCTCTCGAAGTTGCGCGATACGTTGGCTGACATGGCGTTCGAGAATCGCATCTCGCTGCGTGCGCAGCCGTTTGTGGCGCGTGCCGCACGTGTTCTCGGCACCATCATCGCCGGTTCCGCGACAGATCCGGCGGCGGCGATGACCGAAGTGAGCGAGGCGGTTGAAGAGGCCATGCGACAACACGAGGCCGCAGCGACGGGGCGGCCGACGCCGGTGGCACGCGCCGTCCCACCCTCGCCCGAAGTACCGATGGTTGATCCAGTCGCTGCTCCAATCGTTGAGCCAGTCGTTGACATGGTGGTTGCGCCGCTCGCTGCTCCCGTCCAGGTCACCCGTTCGACCCAGCATGATGCAGGCAGTGACCTGCTTCCCGACGAAGCGGACCGCGATCTGCTGCCGGACTTCATCACGGAGAGTCACGAGTATGTGGCGGCGTCGGAGGCGGCGTTGCTTCGGCTCGAAGAGAACCCCACCGATGAAGAGGCGGTGAACACGGTCTTCCGCTCCTTTCACACGGTCAAGGGCACGTCCGCGTTCCTCGGACTCTCCCGCATCGCCTCCTTCGCGCACGAGGCCGAGTCGTTGCTCAGCCGCGTACGCGAAAAGGAAATCGCCTATGCGCAGGGGTGCGCTGACTTGTCGCTGCGATCGGTGGACATGCTCGGGGCACTGCTGGCGTCCGTCGTGTCAGCGCTGTCCGGAGACGGTCGCCTCGCCCTGCCCAAGGGCTATCACGAGCTGCTGGACGCGCTGGCCGGCTATGATCCCGCGCTGCACGCGGATGGTGTTGTGCTGGCCCTCGCGGAGTCGTCCAGCGCGAAGCCCGTCGTGGTCGCTGACAGCGCGCCGCTCGTGGGTTTGTCCACGCCGGCTAACGGCAAGGGCGCTACCGTCGGCAAGACGGTACCACAGTCGTCTGCGAACGCCGCACCCTCCTCCGCCGCCGCCACCGCCGCGCGACAGGCGCGAGGCGAGCCAACCTCCGACGCCACGATACGCGTTCGGACGGATCGTCTCGATCGACTGATCGACATGGTCGGGGAACTCGTCATCGCCCAGTCGATGATCGCCGGAGACGAATCCTTCGGCAGCGGAAGGACGCATGAGTTGCTTCGCAAGGTGACCCATTCCGGCAAGATCGTGCGCGAGCTTCAGGACTTGAGCATGTCGATGCGCATGGTTCCACTGCGCGCCACCTTCCAGAAGCTCGCCCGCGTTGTGCGCGACACTGCGGTGAAGGCCGGCAAGCAAGTGCAGTTCATGACCGAGGGAGATGACGTCGAAATCGATCGCACGCTGGTGGACATCCTTGGTGACCCGTTGGTGCACATGGTGCGCAACGCGGTCGATCACGGGGTGGAGCCGCCGGATGGTCGCGCGGCCGCCGGTAAATCCAATACGGGGACCGTTCGACTCTCTGCCTATCACGCGTCGGGCAACGTCGTCGTCGAGCTCATCGACGATGGTCGCGGACTGTATCGGGACAAGTTGGTGGCCAAGGCCGTCGAGAAGGGCCTGATCGAGTCCGACAAGGGGATGACCGATAGCGATGTCTTCTCGCTGATCTTTGCGCCAGGGTTCTCCACCGCGGAGAAGATCACCGACATTTCAGGTCGCGGCGTCGGCATGGACGTGGTGCGCCGCAAC
>JANNEV010000265.1:0-16108 GCA_031379145.1 Gemmatimonadaceae bacterium | reverse complement strand
GGCGACGGCATCTACGAGGTTGCCGCCGTTGTGAATGGCCGCATGCTCGACGCCGACCTCCACCTCGCTCGGCTTCAGCGCTCGCTCGCGGCCGTGTCCATTCCCATGACGCTCGGTGTGGACGAGTGGCTCACCATCATGCAGTCGCTGGCGGAGCGAAACAGCGTGTCCGAAGGGTTGGTCTACCTGCAGGTAACGCGGGGCGTCGCAGAGCGGGACTTTCCGTTCCCCGTCGACGTCTCACCAACCATGTTCGCGTATGCACGCCCCAAGGCGCTGACCAACGATCCGAACGCCGCGGGCGTTCGAGTGCATGCGGTCCCCGATATGCGATGGGCGCGTCGTGACATCAAGAGCACGGCCTTGCTGGCTCAGGTGCTCGCCAAGCAGGCGGCGCGGGCGGCCGGCGCTTTTGAGGCGCTCATGCACGAGGACGGCGTCGTCACCGAAGGCGGATCGAGTAATTTCTGGATCGTGGAGCAGGGCGCCATCGTCACGCGCCCGCTGTCTCATGACATCCTCGCGGGCATCACGCGCGAGGTGGTGATGACGCTTGCAGCGCGTGCCTCCATTTCGATCATGGAGCGTCACTTCACTGTCGATGACGCCTGCAACGCGGACGAGTGCTTCATGACCAGCGCGACCAGTTTCCTGCTGCCTGTGACCCACATCGACGATCGCGTGGTCGCGAATGGGCATCCTGGTGCGGTTTCGATGCGCCTGCGGGCGGCGTATCTGGAACGCGCGCGCGCGTTGACTGCAGTTCCGTAGCGGTATTCGCAGCAGCTCGAAGCGGTGGTTTGGGGGATCTCGCGCCAGGAGCTATCGCGTCAGGTAACCGCGACCTTTCCAGCGCACGTTGCGCCCGCGGCCCACGGAGATGGCGCAAATGAACAGTAGAATTGCGCCACCCAACGGTGCCAGCACCGCGCGCCACGCGCGATCACGGTTGACCACGTTGGCCAGCGCGAAGGAGGCAAGGACGCACGCGCTCGTGAGGACACTCCACGTCAGTGCAGCAGTGAACTGACCTGCATTGCCTGGAAGATGGAGGCCGGCCGCTCGGGAGCCTGCGAGCAGTGCGAGCGCGAGAAACGGGATCAACACTCCCGCCGGGAACGAGAGCAGCAGTAACGGATACACGGCGCGGCCCACCGCGCCGCCCCGCATGGCAAACCGGCCACCGGCGTAGACGTTCTTGCCCCAGCCTGCCACCAGCGACGACAGTCCGTCGTACATTCTGGTGCTGAGTTGTCCGATGCCGAGCACAAGCGAGATGCGCGCTCCCGTACGCCAAACGGCCTGCGCCATCATGACGTCCTCGGCCACGAAGTCCTTGACTGCGTCGTGTCCGCCCAGCGCGTCGTACGCGGAGCGCGAGAGCATGAAGCACTGCCCGTTGGCCACGACGTCCGATGCGCGTTTCGCACGCTCGATCGCCGCCGTTCCCCCGTAGCGCAGCAGGATCAGCGTAAAGACACTCGGCTGCACCGCCTGCTCCCACAGCGTTCCCATGTCCTGATGTCCTGCCACCGAGATGAGCTCGGCGCCGCGCGCTGTTCGCATGCGCACCAGTCGGGCGACAAGATCGGGAGCGTGGCGCGTGTCGGCATCGGTAAAGAGCAGCAGCGCGCCTGTCGCCTGCGATGCGCCGGCCTGGCAGGCCCATTGTTTTCCGAACCAGCCCGGCGGCAGATCGGGCGCCGACACCAATGTCATCCGCAGATCGCCGGCAGCCGCTTCGCGGGCCAGTTTGGCCGTACCATCGGTGGAGTGGTCGTCGACGACCACCAGTTCGAGGTTTCTCCATGTCGACGCCAGGATGCTCTCGACGCAGGCCGCCACGTGGGCCGCTTCGTTCCGTGCCGGCAAGATGATAGAGACTCGCGGACCGTCGAGCGGAGGCGGCTGCACCTCCAGATCATCGAGCGACGGGGTGGCACGCAGGCGCACAAACAAGACTGCCGATGCCACACACCATGGCAGGGACGCGAGCAGGGCGACGGCGAGAGGTGCGGCGGTCATCAGCATCGAGGAAAAGGTGGCACGCTCCGACCTGGTCCCCTAGGCGGCAGACCCGGCTTGGCAACATTGATGCGCAGTCGTGGCAGCTCCGGTACTTCCTGACTAAGTTGGAAGGGGCTCGGCATCCTTCAGCGCTCCGAATGAACCTGCGCGCCACTTCGTTGGTGCCCGCATTCTGTCGTGACGCGTCCATCCGATTCCGGCCGCGCGTAAGCTGGACCACTACTCAGACCTCCTCCCCATGACTTTCAAGACGGCACAGCAGTTGATCGCCGATGCCAAGGCGAGCATTCCGGAAGTCACGGCGCGTGAAGTTCAAGACCAGTTGGCCCGCGGGGAGCCCATCGTGCTGATCGACGTGCGAGAGCAGAACGAGTGGAGCCTCGGGCATGCGGCGCCGGCCATCTACATCGGCCGCGGTGTGCTTGAATCGCAGATTGAAGCCCGCGTGCCGCGTGATGCACGTGTGGTGCTGATTTGCGCCAGCGGCAATCGGTCTGCGTTGGCAGCACAGGTGTTGCATTCGATGGGATACACGCAGGCCGCTTCCATGGCAGGGGGATTTCGCGACTGGGTCGCGTCCGGCGGCGAGGTGGCGGACTGAACGCGGACTCACACCGTCCCGACGCGATCGAAGAGGCGCTCTCGCACGAGCAGTTGGTGCGGCTCGCGGGCCAGCTGCGTCTTCGTACCCCGGCCGATGCCGAGGCTTCGGCTTCATCTCGACTGGCGGCCGTGGTGGCCGTGCTCCGCGTGGTTTCGGAACCTGAGCTGCTGTTCATCAAGCGCGCGGAGTTGGAGCGTGATCCGTGGAGCGGTCATATCGCCTTTCCCGGTGGTCGCGTAGAGCCGGCGGACGAGTCTCTTGAGGCCACTGCGCGCCGCGAAACGTACGAGGAGCTTGCCCTGGATCTCCAGGCTGGTCGAATACTCGGCCGGCTCGACGATCTCGCGCCACGATCGCGAGTGTTGCCGCCCATCATCATCCGACCGTTCGTTGCGGTGGTCGCGCCCGACGTAACGTTTCGCCTGAGCGCCGAGGTGGCATCGGCGTTCTGGGTACCGCTGTCTCTGCTGCGGAGCGAGGCGGCGCAGGCCGAACATGACATGACACTCAACGGCGTGCGCGCGCGATTTCCTGCGTTCCGTGTGCACGAGCATGTGGTGTGGGGACTGACGGAACGCATTGTTCGTCAGCTGCTCCCGCTCTTCGATGCGTAACGGTACGCTGGTCCAACTTTCGACCTGGAAGCCCTGAGATGCGCCGAGCTGAGAGCCGCCCACCGCGTTTGATTGTCATCGATCGTGTCGTCGATTCTGTGGTCGCGGAGCGCGCTCAGCGCGTGTGCGCCGCACTGGCGCTCGTGCTGGCGCTTGCGCCGTCGCTCGCGCTGAGCGCGTGCGGCCGTGCGCCGATTGCCGGAGCCACTGCGCCAATGTCGGGCAAGCGTGCGGAGGGTGATCGCGGTATGGTGGCCGCGTCCCAACCCGAGGCCGCCGCGGCTGGCGTTGCCGTGCTCCGCCTTGGCGGGAACGCCATCGATGCCGCCGTCGCCAGTGCGTTTGCCCTCTCGGTTGTGGACGTCTCCCAGACCGGATTGGGAGGTGGCGGCGCATTGACCTACTACGACGCCAAGCAGAAGCACGCAGAGCATATCTCCTTTTATCCACGCTCGGGCGAAGATCCCCTGTGGGCGCAAGCGGACACCAGTCGCTCTGCCCGGCGGCCAGGACGCGCAGCGGCAACCCCTGGCATGGTCGCCGGATTGCTCGAGGCGCACGTGCGCTTCGGCAAGCTGACGCGAGGTCAGGTGATGGCGCCTGCGATTTCGCTGGCTGGCGATGGGTTCGTCGTGACGCCGCTGCTGTCGCGCACGATCGCATCATCTCGGGAAAAAATGCTGGCCGACTCCCTCGCCATGCGACGTTTCATGCCGAACGGCGAAGCGTTGCGCCCAGGTGACTGGCTCGTGCAGCCGGAACTGGCAGCCACGCTGCGCCGAATCGCGGAAGAAGGGAAGAACGCGTTTTACACTGGTGCCATCGCGGAGCGCCTCTCGGCCAAAGTGCGGTCGCAGGGCGGGCTCATCACGGTGCACGATCTGAACACGTATCCTGTGGCCACGATGCGACCGCTCTGCGCGCAGTGGCGTGGATTCACCGTGTTGAGCGCGCCGCCCCCGATGGGCGGTGCATCGGTGCTGGAGATGCTGCAATTGAGCGAGCTCACGGCGGTTGCCGGTGCCGGCGGCTTCACCGAGACACCGTCCGCAATCGCGACACTGGCGGACATCATGCGTGTTGGTCAGGCGGACGGTGCACGTTGGCGTGGTGATCCGCTCTCGCAGCGTGTGCCGGCACGTGGTGTGGCGAGTGCTGCGTTTGCGCGCGAGCGGGCGGCGACCATTCTGGCGCAGGCCGCCGACACGGTGCGGGCTGGTGATCCCAACCGGTTTGATGTCGATGTCCCCGCTGGTGCGTGTGCCAACAATGCATATCCCTCAGCTCCGCCAAGTGGTGCTCGCTCAGGTGACGCCGCCGCTGCGCTCCCGCCGCCCGCGATCGAGGCGAACCAGACAGAAGGCACCAGCTTCACGTCGCACCTCTCGGTGATTGATGCGGAGGGTAACGCGGTGTCGGCCACGACCACCGTGGGGGTGCTGTTCGGGTCGGGCGTGTACACCGACGGATTCTTCCTGAACTCGGCCGGGAGCAACTTCGATGCGCGCACTCGCGGCGTGAACCGATACGCCAACTCGACGATGTCGCCTACGATGGTTCTTGATGGAAGTGTGGTGCGACTGGTGGTTGGTGCAGCGGGCTCGCAGTACATCCAGCCAGCGATCGTGCAGGTGACCGTGCGTATGCTCGCGTTCGGCGAAGACCCGTTCATCGCCGTGGCCGCACCTCGAATCCATGCCAGCGCTGCGGTGCGCGACGTGGAGGTCGAGCCTGGGTTTTCGTCACCGGTGTATCAAGCCCTGGTGGGGCACGGCTACCGTCCCGTCAGTCGGGTGGCGGACGTGACCTTCGGTGGTGTGCACGCCGTGTTGGTGCGAAAGGATGGTCGGCGAATCGGAGTCGCGGATCCGCGTCGAGACGGCGCGGCGGTCGCGCAGTAGTCGCTTGGCGCTCTGGCGGGTTGCACAATTTTTAGTGTAGACTAAAATAAGTTTGTGTCCACACTGAATATTCCCGAAAAGATCTCCGACCCACCACGCGACGTCGCCCCAGCACAGGCGGCCGACGCGGGTTGGAAGCGCGCACGGCTGGCTCCGTCGCTCTCCGAGGTCTACCGCTCTGTTGACGTCTCGGGCGCGACCTGGTTCCGGAAGCTGCTGGCCTTTGCGGGCCCGGGCTATCTGGTCGCGGTCGGCTACATGGATCCCGGGAACTGGGCCACAGACCTGGCTGGCGGTTCTCGGTTCGGCTACGCGCTGCTGTCGGTCATCCTGCTCTCCAACCTCATGGCGGTGCTGCTGCAGGGGCTGGCGTCGAAGCTTGGTATTGTCACCGGCAGGGACCTCGCGCAGGCGTGCCGTGACCACTACTCGCCTCGCGTGGCGTTCACGCTGTGGGTGCTCTGCGAGGTGGCGATTGCCGCGTGCGACCTCGCGGAAGTCATCGGCACGGCGATCGCGCTCAACCTCCTCTTCGACATCCCGCTCTCGTGGGGCATCGGGCTGACTGCGCTGGACGTAATGGTCGTGCTGTATCTGCAGAACAAGGGCTTCCGCGTGCTGGAGGCCATGGTCATCGCACTGGTGGCGGTGGTGGGAGGATGTTTCCTCTTTGAACTGGTGATTTCTCGCCCGGACGTCGCGGCAGTCGCGCGCGGATTCATCCCCACGACCGAGATCATCACAAACCCGGAAATGCTGTACATCGCGATCGGCATTCTGGGTGCCACGGTCATGCCGCACAATCTCTACTTGCACTCCTCCATCGTGCAGACGCGCAAGTACGCGGAGACCCGCGAGGGAAAGCGGGAGGCGGTGCAATTCGCATTCATCGATTCCACGATCGCGCTGACCTTCGCGTTGTTCATCAACGCGGCCATCCTCATCGTTGCAGCGGCAACCTTTCATACGACGGGGAATACCCAGGTTGCCGAGATTCAGGATGCGCACAAGCTCCTGACGCCGCTCCTGGGGGTCTCGGGAGCCAGCGCCGTGTTTGCGCTCGCGCTGCTGGCCTCGGGGCAAAACTCCACGCTCACCGGTACGTTGGCCGGGCAGATTGTCATGGAGGGGTTCCTCGAACTGCGCATCCGGCCGTGGCTTCGGCGCCTGATTACGCGCGCCATTGCCATTGTGCCGGCGGCGCTGGTTGCGATCTTCTATGGAGCCAGCGGAACCGCCAGGTTGCTGATTTTCAGCCAGGTGGTGCTCTCGCTGCAGCTCTCCTTCGCCGTGTTTCCGCTGGTTCGCTTCACCTCCGACCGCGCCAAGATGGGAGAGTTCGTTAATTCACTCGGCCTGCGCATCGCCGCGTACACGGTGGCTGCCGTGATCTCGACGCTCAACGTCTGGCTTCTCTACCAGACCGTTCGCAGTTGGATGTCCTGATGTACCATCGCATTCTCGTTCCTCTCGAAAACTCGACGTACGATCAGTGCATCCTTGATCACGTGCGCCAATTGGCGAAACTGTGTGGGTCCACACTGTTGCTCATGCATGTGGCCGATGGGTTCGCGGCGCGCAACCTCCGTTCCCTCTCCTTGCGGGAATCGGAGGAGATGCAGCGTGATCGCGCCTATCTGGAGACCTGCTGCGCATCACTTCGTGCCGACGGCTTCGAGGCGGAGTCCGTGCTCGCAGGCGGCGATCCGTCCACGGAAATTGTCGCCGCCGCCGAACGCGAGGGGTGCGACTTGATCGCCATGGCAGTCCATGGGCATCGAGGGCTGCAGGACGTGATCTACGGCAATACGGCCAATTCCGTGCGACATCATACGCTGGTTCCGGTGTTGATGGTTCGCGATCGTCGTCGGCCGCTGCCACGCTAGGGAGCGACTGGTGCCTACGCCCATTCCCGACGCTGACGGAGCGCCGCCAGCGCTGACCGAGCCCGTTGAGGACTACCTCAAGGCCATCTACGAACTGGAACACCGCAACGGCGCGGCGGCCACCAGTGACGTTGCCGATGCGCTCGATGTCGCGCCCGCCTCTGTCACGGGAATGATCCGGCGCCTCGCCGGCCACGGCTACGTTACGCATGTGCCGTACCGTGGCGTGCAGCTGACCGATGTTGGTCGGCGCGCCGCGCTGCGGACGATTCGTCGACATCGCATCCTCGAGAGTTACCTCACCGGTGTGCTCGGATTTCCATGGGATCAGGTCCATGCAGAAGCAGAGCGACTCGAGCATGCGGCGTCTGATGATCTGATCGAGCGCATGGCGGCTGCGCTCGGCCATCCCACCTCCGACCCCCACGGTGCACCGATTCCGACCGTCGAAGGAACCGTCGAGCAGCGACGCTACGTGCGGCTCGCCGATCTGGCCGTTGGCGAACCGGCCACCATGGTGCAGGTGAGCGACAAGAATCCGCAGCTGCTGCGCTATCTCGCGGAGATCGCCCTGCAGCCCGGCGCGCAGGTGACAGTTCTCGCACGTGCGCCGTTCGATGGTCCGCTCACGCTCCGTGTGGGCGACACGGAGCCCGTGGTTGGCTCCATTCTGGCCCAGCAGGTCTTGGTGGCGCAGCAGGATGGTTCGGCCGAAGGCCCGTCGGACAGCAGTCTGCTGTTGCCGCCGTTGGCGAAACCCGCGAACGCGGGACGCGTTGACTCCACCATCGCCGCGCGGGCAAAGAAGGGCAGGTCGCGCGAACGTTGACCATCGCGTTATCAACCGCGACATCAACCGCGTACTCTGCGAAACTCCCGCGGAACGTATCGCGGCGTGTGCTCGTTTCCCTCGCGTGACTCTCGGCGAATCTCTCCCGCGCACTGATGGTTCGGCACTCCGCGGTTTTCGCGGAGTTGGCCTCACGCTTTGCCTCACGCTTTGCCTCGCGATCCCGGGGCACGCCACCCTTGGCGCGCAGGCGATGGCGCAGGGTACGGGTACAAGCGCTCCCGCCCTTTCTCCCACGTTTGGTCGCGTGCCGTCGTCGCCCCGCGGCGTGGCGATCGACGCACGCATGGCCTCGGACTTCGGCCTGGCCATTGGAGATATCGTGTGGTTGTCGGCGAAAGCGGGTGAGCGTGGAGATTCCGCCCGCGTGGCAGCCATCGTGGAACGGCGCGCCGATCCCTCCGAGGTCGCGCGGCAGGAGTTCCGTGTTCGACTGCATCTGGATCACCTGCAGCAACTCCTCGAGCTCGACGACCGGGTGGATCGCTTCGCGGTCGGCACACGCTCCGGTGTCACGGCCGACTCCGTGGTTGCGCGTGTCAACCACGTGGCGTTCGGCTTTCGAGCCCACCGCTCCCGCGATGTCGCCGTGCAGAGTTCGCGCACGTTTCGTGTGGTGGAACGATTTCACCGCGCCATCGGCATCATCACGGTGGTGGCCAGTGCCGTGTTCCTTCTCTGCCTGTTGCTGCTCACCGTGGAGGAGCGCCGTCGAGACATCGCCGCGTTGCTATTGATGGGTGTGTCCCGCTCCACCGTGGTCCGGTCCGTGGTGATCGAAGCGGCCATTGTGTCGCTGAGTGGCAGCGCGATGGGCGCCGTTATCGGCTGGATCTGTTCGCTGCTGGTGAACGCGCACTATCAGGCCGTGTACCGCACGCCGCTGCTCTTCGCATTGATGACACCCGGCATTCTGGCCTTCGCCACGCTGCTGTCGTTGACCCTGGGCATCGCGGCCGGTGGGTTGGCTGCGTGGCGACTCGTCAGAACGCCGCCGTTGGCCCTCTTGGGTCGCTGACCGTTATGCGCCTGAAGCTGGCGTTCGCCACGCTCCGTCGACATCGCGCGCGCACCGTGCTCGCGATCCTCGGAATCGCCGTTGCCTCGGCGTTGTTGCTGGACATGGTCATGCTCGCCACGGGCATGAGCGAATCCTTCCGCTCGCTCCTGCTGACGCGCGGGTATCAACTACGTCTCGCCCCCAAAGGCACACTGCCGTTTGATAGCGAGGCTACCATCGATGGCGCGAATGCCATCGTTGCCGCGCTCCGCGCCTCGCCCGAAATCACGGCAGTGAGTCCTATTCTGGGTGCCACACTGTCGCTGACTGATGCGGCGATCCCGAGCACCTTCGCGCTCGGAATTGAACCCTTGGTACAGGGCGACTACTCGGTGGAGCGCGGCGTCGATCTTGCCGCCGTAGAAGGCAACGTGGTGCACGCTGTCGTCAGTGCAACGTTCCTGCAGCGGACGCGCCATCGTCTGGGCGACACTCTCACGGTCGCGGCGGGGATCGACGCCCAGTTGCGGACCGCGTCCCGCACGCGCCGGGTGGTGCTCACCGGAGAAGGACGCTTCTTCTACATCCCGAATGAAACGCCGGTCATTGCGCTGTCGCTCCCCGTACTTCGCGCCATGCTCGGCGCCTCGTATCGTGATCGCATGTCGATGGCCATGGCCGAGTCTCGCCTCGGAGACTCGGCGCATGTCGAACAGGTACGGGCATGGATCGCCACCACGCAGCCGCGCATCACGGCCATCTCCACGGAAACGGCGATTCGACAGGTGGAGGAACGGCTCTCGTACTTCCGTCAGCTTGCGTTCGTGCTGGGCGCCATCAGCCTCGGCATCGGTTTTCTGCTGGTGAGCACGCTGGTGACGCTGTCGGTGAACGAGCGGCGCGGCGAGATCGCCGTACTTCGCGCCATCGGGACACAGAAGATCGGAGTGTTGCAGCAGGTATTGCTGGAGGGATTCATGTTGAGTGGAGCAGGCATCGCGGTTGGCCTCCTGCTGGGATTGGTGACGGCGCAGTGGTTGAACACGATCTTGCGCGACTTTCCGGGTCTTCCGGCGTCATTCGACTTCTTTGTCTGGAGCCCGGGTGCCGCGTGGCGCGCCTTGATTCTGTTGCTCGTATCCGGCGCGACTGCCGGACTGATTCCGGCGTGGCGTGCGGCATCGCTCCCCGTCGCCCGAGCCCTGCGTGAGGAGGCGGTGGGATAATGTGCAGCGAACCTCGAGCGGAAACCGTATGACGGATCCCATGGTACTTCGGTGCGTCGACGTGGTGCGTGCATACCGGATGGGAGACGCTACGGTCACGGCAGTGCGCGGCGTCTCGCTGGACATCGCGCGAGGGGATTTCGTCGCAATCACGGGGCCGTCCGGGTGTGGCAAGAGCACGCTGCTGCACTTGCTTGGCGCGGTGGATGTACCGACCTCAGGCAGCGTGACGGTGGACGGTCGAGACACCGCGACGTTGAGCGATCATGCGGCGACCGACTTCCGGTTGCGCCATATCGGCTTTGTGTTTCAACGCTTCTATCTCATGCCAACCTTGTCGGCAGCGGAGAACGTGGAGCTGCCGATGTCAGAGGCGGGCGTGGGGGCGGCCGTGCGACGGAGCCGCGCGCGTGAGCTCTTGGGCTACGTCGGGCTGGGCGACCGGAGCGGACATCGTCCCACCCAACTGTCCGGTGGCGAGCAACAGCGCGTGGCGATTGCGCGCGCGCTGGCGAACGGCCCGTCGCTCTTGCTGGCTGACGAACCCACAGGCGAACTGGATGCGGACACCGGCGCGAGTCTCCTGGAGCTGTTTGGCCGACTGCATCGCGACGGCACCACGTTGGTGTTCGTGACACACGATGCGGTGGTGGCGCGCGCGGCGTCACGGGTGATTCGACTGAAGGACGGTCGCGTCTCGTCTGATACGCGACGGGGCGACGAGGAGTCTCTCGCGTGACGGCAGATGTCGCTGTGCCTCGCCTGACCGCGTCGCGTCTTGCGCTCGCGCGCCTGTTAGCCTGGCGCAGCGTGTCGTATCGCCCTTGGCGATCGCTATTGCTGTGCGCTGGTTTTGGCGTCGGCGTGGGTGTCATGATCGTGTTGCTGGCGGTAGGCGAAGCGATGGTGTCCCAGGCGAGCCGGGAGCGTTTGGTGGGTGGGGGAGAGGTCACGATCCTTCCTGAAGGCATCGATGTCGAAGTCCTCACCACTGGTGGCCTTGGAGGCCTGTTCTTCTCGGTTCCCAATGCGCGGTTTGTTCACCGCCAGGTGCTCGCTTCGCCGCGTCTGTCGGACGCCATCGGTGCAGTTGCACCGCAGCTCGAAGGCAAGCTGTTGTACCTGACCACCGCTGCCGGAACCGAGTATCCCGTGAGGGCGAGTGGGGAGATCCCGTCGGCCACGCGGGCCGTCGATGCCATGCCGACCATCTCTTCCGGTGTGTGGGACGACGACGATGGCGATCGTCGTTGGGCCGCACCGACGCTGGCCGAGTGGCGACACGACATCGATCGTTTTCATGTGCCGCCCGCCGGTATGGCGAACCGTGACACATGGGGAGAGTGGCACTACTTCAACGTCATCTCACCTGATGCGACACGTTGGGCGTTCGTGTCGTTCATCGTTGGCGGCGACGTGACAAGCGAACGGTGGGGCGGTCAGATCCTCGTTACGCTCCACGAGCGCGGGCGAGCACCTCGCCGCTTCAGCGCGCGCACACCGCGCCGGCTGGTTCGCTTTTCTACGCGAGACGCTGACCTGTCACTCGGCACTGGATCGGTGGCCATCGCCGCTGATGGCGCGTACGACGTACGCGCGATGGTCAGAGAGGATGGGCGCGGTACACCGCTGCACGTGAACCTCACGGTACGTCCGGCGGAGCGCGCGGACTTCCCCGGCGCCACGCTGGTGAGCGGTGATTTCGCATCCGGTTACGCGGTGCCGGGATTGCGCGCGTCGGCCAGCGGGTCGATCTGTGTGGCGCAGGTCTGTGATCGCTATGAAAACGCGCAAGCCTATCACGACCATAACTGGGGCGGATGGCGCGGCGTCACGTGGGAGTGGGGCGCCAGTCGCGCGGGGGCGTTCACGTTGCTGTTTGGGCGAGTGGCGCAGGAGGATACCACTGCGGCGGTAGCGCCGTTGTTTGTGTACGTGACCGACAGCGCCGGATTTCTCGCACTCTTTCGCCCCAAGGTCATTCAGTACGAAGACTCCCGCACGGTGATGACCAGCGACGGCGCGCTTCGTGTGCCAGGCCGCGCACGGTTGTTGGACGTCCGTGGGTCGGATACACTGCGTGTGACACTGCGCATTGACGATGCCGTCGCGTCGGACTCCCGACTCTCCAATGTGGAACGCGGCGAGACCGACGCATCGCGAGCGCTGCGCCGGCCGTGGTTCATCCAGATGGCCGGCGAGGCCGAGGTCTCAGGCCGCGTCCGCAGCAGGGTCTTGTCTGGCCGCGGACGTGGCTTCTTCGAGACGTATCGTTGAGCGACTCGGAGACGTGCGCTAGCGATAGCGCTCGTTGACCAGCTTCATCGTAGCACTCGACAGCGCCCGCTCCTTGATGAGCTCCTGCAGTCGCAATCCGTCAAGCCGGGCCTGCGCGCGATTGCCTGCGTCAATGTTGAGCCAGATGGCGTCCATCAGCGCGCGTGCTTCGACATCGGACGCGCCGCGTTCGGCGGCTTCAGCGGCGAGACGATCGAGGGCCATTGCTGCTTCGCGATTGAATGACCGCGCATACAGCACATTGGCCAGTCCGATCGTCGCGTCGACCGGGAGCTTTCCCGCGTCGCGGTCGAGCGCCGCTGCAATCACGAATTCACGACGGGCCAGATCGAAGTCACCCACGAGTTGCGCCTGGCGGGCGGCGGCGATGTGATCGGCCGCCGTCGTGACATCGGGGGAGACCGTCGGAGCAATGACGCGAGACGCTGAAGCAACACGCAGCGTGGTGTCCGGCAAGGCGACGGGCGACACCTGAGCCGTGGAGAGCAGGGCAACGAACGCGATGGTAAACATGGGATCATCTCCTCTGAAGGGAACAGCGTGTAACCACACCCTTTTCGATACGTGGAGCGATCGACGCGGTGTCAGTGGGGGGATCGGAAGCGAATGGCTCGGGACCAACGGCGGTGCATCGGGCTTGCACGACGGCACCGCTGCCACTTGCCCGCGAGTTCCGATACGATTCGTGGCATGTCACATGACGAGACCGCCACGCCAGCGGTCGCGCGACTGCGTCTGGGTACCCAAGGATGGAATTATTCATCCTGGGTCGGTCCATTCTTTCCCCCTGGCACACGCGCGTCCGCCTTTCTCTCCACGTATTCGCGCGCCTTCAGCACCGTTGAAGTCGATTCAACGTTCTATGCCATTCCGCCGCTCAGCACTGTGCGTGGTTGGGCCTCGCGTACACCGGAGTCGTTCACTTTTTCGCTCAAGGTGCCGCAGGAGATCACGCACGAACGACGCTTCGTGGACGCTGAGGATGTGCTCGCGGCGTTCGTGGAACGAGTACGGGAATTGGGGCCGCGGCTCGGACCGTTGCTGCTGCAGTGCGGCCCGGACTTTTCGCCTATCGAGCGCGACGCGCTCTCTGCATTCTTGCCACGCCTGCCGCGCGATCTTCGCTTTGCGATCGAGTTCCGCCAGCGCGCCTGGATGAGCAACGAGACGTTTGCCCTCCTGCGGGATCACGGCGTTGCCTTGGCGCTCAGCGATGGACGCTGGATTCCTCGCGAGTGGCTGCTGGCGCTTGCCGAACGGCCCACAGCGGATTTCGCCTACCTCCGCTGGATGGGGCCGGATCGGAGCATCACGGACTACTCGCATCTGCAGGTGGATCGTTCGGCGGAGCTCGATGCCTGGGCGGCCATGATCCCGGTGCTTCAAGGGCAGGTTCGCGAGGTCTACGGCTACGTGAACAATCACTTCGCCGGCCACAGTCCAGCTTCGGTGCGCATGCTGCAGGAACGGCTCGGCTTGCCGGTCGTGGATCCGGGCAGCATCGGTGAGCAGCCGTCGCTCTTCTGACCGGGTCTTTTTGTGTACCTTTCATCATGACCTCTCCCGAATCGCCTGAGACCTCCGCCACGGCTCCGGCCGACCACCGTCTGCCACCCCTTGCGCCGGAATTGGTGGAACGGCTGCTTCGGGGCGAATCGAGAGCGCCCCACGACGTGCTGGGAGCGCACCCAGCGGTCCTCGACGGCGTCTCCGGCGTCGTGGTGCGCGCTCGCGGTGTACATCCGCGGGCGATGCGCGTTCGACTCGGAGAGGAACGCGTACCGATGTCGCGTGAGTATGGCGAGCTGTTCACCTGCTTCCTGCCCGGACAAACGCTTCCCCTATCGTACCAGCTGGAAGTCGATCATCTGGACGGCACCACCGTGACGGTCGACGACCCGTATCGGTTCCTGCCGACCCTCGGTGAAATGGACCTGCATCTCTTCGGCGAGGGCAGGCACCTCCGACTGTGGGAGAAGCTGGGGGCGCACCCACGCGTGATTGATGGCGTTGATGGCACGTCGTTTGCCGTCTGGGCGCCAAATGCAACACGGGTGTCGGTGATTGGCGAATTCAATGCATGGGATGGGCGCGCCCACGTCATGCGCGCGCTGGGCTCGAGTGGGATCTTTGAGATCTTCGTACCGGGGATTGGCGTCGGCGCCCTGTACAAGTTCGAGATTCGCACCTTCAGCGGACGTATTCGGGTCAAGACCGACCCGTTCGCTGCGAAGATGGAGCAGTCGCCGGGACACGCCTCCATCGTGCAGCAGCGTGGACAACACGCGTGGCGCGATGCCGAGTGGGTGGCGCGTCGCACTGAAGCCGAACCACTGCGCGAGCCGATGCTGATTTACGAGGTGCACCTCGCGTCGTGGATGCGGGGCGAAGGCAATCGCATGCTCACCTATGCGGAGATTGCTCCCCTCCTCGCTGCCCACGTGAAACGGCTGGGGTTCACGCATGTGGAGTTGCTGCCCGTGCAGGAGCATCCGTACGGTGGCTCGTGGGGATATCAGGTAGGCGGCTACTTCGCGCCCACGTCACGCCACGGCTCGCCGGACGACTTCCGAGCCTTCGTGGACATGCTGCATACGGCGGGTATCGGAGTGCTGCTGGACTGGGTGCCGGCACATTTCCCGAAGGATGATTGGGCGCTGCGACGGTTTGATGGCACCGCGTGCTACGAACATGAAGATCCGCGCCTCGGCGACCATCCCGAGTGGGGCACGCACATCTTCAACTACGCCCGTCATGAAGTGCGCAATTTCCTGCTGGCGAATGCGTTGTACTGGATCGAAGAATTCCATATCGACGGCCTGCGCGTGGATGCGGTGGCCTCGATGCTGTATCTCGACTACGGACGCGAGGCAGGGCAGTGGTTGCGCAATCGCCACGGCGGCCGCGAAAACCTCGAGGCCGTCTCGTTCCTGAAGTCGCTCAATCACAATGTGCACACGCTCTACCCGGGCGTCATCACCATTGCCGAGGAAAGCACCACGTGGCCCAAGGTCACGCATCCGATTTCGGAGGGCGGTCTTGGGTTCACATTCAAGTGGAACATGGGGTGGATGCACGACACCCTCGACTACGTGCGCATCGACCCGTTATTCCGCGGTGGCGCGCACAACAAGCTGACGTTCGCGATGATGTATGAGTACAGCGAACGCTTCATGAACCCGCTGTCTCACGACGAAGTCGTCCACCTGAAGAAGTCGCTGCTGGAGAAGATGCCGGGCGATGCCTGGCGTCGGTTCGCGAATCTGCGCGCGCTCATCGGGTACTCGGTGACCCGTCCCGGAAAGTCGCTGTTTTTCATGGGTACCGAGCTGGCGCCCAGCCGGGAGTGGAATCACGACGCCAGCCTGGATTGGCACCTCGCTCAGGATCCGCGGCGCCAAGGCGTTGATGCCTTCATGGAAGCGCTCGGCACGCTCTACAACGCGAACGCGTGTTTCTGGCGCGGCGATCATGAGCCGTCGGGTTTCGGCTGGATCGCGGTTGACGACAACGAACAGTCCGTGCTCTCCTATGCGCGATTCGACGGGGCACAGCATGCCGTGGTCGTACTGAACCTGACGCCGGTACCGCGCAACGAGTATCGGATGGGTGCGCCGATGGCCGGAACGTATCGCTACGTGCTCAACAGCGACGACGAGCAGTTCGGCGGAAGCGGCTTCAGCGTGCCGCAGGATGTCGTG
>JANNEV010000219.1:0-1897 GCA_031379145.1 Gemmatimonadaceae bacterium | reverse complement strand
AGTAGCCCCACTGGCGCTTCGACTGCAATCGCACGCCATGCCGTGAGCCCGGCACACGGCAGCGCAGCCGCCGCTTCGAAGCTCATGCTGTCCGGGATTCGCACCACGCCCTCGGCGCGCAATGTCATGCGTTTCTGCAAGACACCATCGAGCGTGCCACCGAGCGCGAGCGAACGCGCTTGCGCGGTCACCGGACCGTCAATCCAGCTCTGGAAAAACGTGGGTGCAACACGATCGCCGGGACGTAGATCGGTAACGCCTTCGCCGATGGCTGAGATGACGCCGGCGCCGTCGGAACAAGGCACCAGCGCTGGCGGCGCCTTCATCCCGGGTCGCCCCTCGACGGTGACGAGATCGCGATAGTTCAGCGATGCCGCTCGCAGATCGACAATGACCTGGCCGGGCGCCGCGACCGGCTCTGGCACCTCGACGCACTGCAACTCATCGATGCCGTACTTGCCGCGTATCTGCCAAGCCAAAATGTGCAATTCCTCGAACCCGATCGTGGCGGGCGATGGTGGGCGTCAGTGCTGCTGCGCTCAAGCGGTCTCGGCGGCGTGTGCTCGCTACGACGCTGCTGCGGCCGGATCGTCTGCGCGCTGCATGCGCAGGAACTCTTTCTGGGTCGTCGGCTGCGGCAGGGCCACGATGTACAGCATGGGCGCAGTCGTCGCACCCTCCGCGTGCACCACGCCTTCGGGAATCACGAGCTTGTCACCTGGGGCGATCGTGAGCTGCTCGCCGGTCACACCATCGCGGATCCAGCTCTGACCTTCCAGCACATAGGCGTGCACTTCGGTGGCGTGGGTATGCAAGGGCAGTTCGCCGCTGACCGGCGTGATCAACGTGGTCGGCCACCAGCCTTGGCGCCGGATCTCGTCGAGGACCTCGTCGCGCGAACTGAAATGTCCGTGATGAACGTGTACGCCTGTCATTGTTTGCTGCTCCTGGAAAACGAGAAGTCCATGCTGCTGGCCGGCGTGCGCGTCGCGATGAAGAATGTGGCGACCTATCTTCGAGCAACGCCAACATGCCGTACGAGTTCGAGCATATCCGCGCTTGGCGCGATCCGGCACATGCGGTCAATCAGGGCAGCCTGGTGGTCCTGCGTGATGCAGATGGCGGTGGCAACACCGTGCTGCTCGGTTACAACCAGGAACGCGGCCTCACGCACGCCGATAGTGGCCAATCCTGTGTCGTGAGGTCCTTCGATGGTGGTCGAAGCTGGGATGCAGCGAGTCAGCGCGTGGTCTGGCCCTGGAGCGAACACACGGGCAACTGGGATTGCGCGTTCGCGCAGCTGTCCGATGGCGACATCCTGATGCACACCCGTGTGTGCAGCTTCATGGCGCCGACGGCGTTGCGTGATCAGAGCGATCAGTCCATCGGCCCGCCACCGGGCCGCCGTGAACGCTTGAAGCGCCAGACTGGCTACGCCATGTGTCGGTCACGCGACGGCGGAAACAGCTGGAGCGAACCGTTTCCCGTGAATACGGCACCGATGTCGGAGAACGGGCTCGGACCATACGTGTGCGGCGGTTCGGGCGCGGGCCACATCATCGAGTTGCCTGATGGTGGTCTGTTGATGCCGCTGCACGGAACGCTCGGCCGCGAATGGCCGCGCCAAACAGGCGAGACGCCGCGCTGCTTCGTGCTGCGATCGGATGATCGCGGCGAGAACTGGGAGTATTGGGCAACCGTCGCCTACGACGCTGCGCAAATCCTCACCTGGTGCGAGCCGGGTATGGCGCGGAGAGCAGACGGCACGCTGGTGTGTCTGATGCGCACACAGGTTAGGCCGAATCGGTTCGACAACCTGTGGTGCACCTACTCCAAAGACGACGGTGCGAGTTGGAGTCGACCGGATCGCACGCCGCTGTGGGGATTCCCAGCGGAT
>JANNEV010000217.1:0-14850 GCA_031379145.1 Gemmatimonadaceae bacterium | reverse complement strand
GCTTCGGCGGCGGCGCGCAGACCAACGCGGGTCCGCATGTGTTGCCGGGCTCGTATACGGTCTCGCTGGTCACCGACGGCAAGGTGGTAGGCAGCAAGCCCATTACAATCGTCATGGACCCTGAAGTCCCGCTCGTTGGTGCGCCGCGTACGCAGTACAACGCGCTTGCGACCGAGCTGCATGAGGCGCAGCGCGCAGGCACGCTGGTGGCCACCCAGTTGACGGCGGTCCTCGCTGAAGTGAACCGGCTGGCACCCATGATGGACTCGAGCAGCACGCCTGCCGAGATCAAGACCGAGTTTACCGCCTTCCGTAAGGCGTTCGATGCGGTGCGCGCCAAGTTCGGCGTGCCTCCTGCACTTGGCGGTGGATTCGGCGGCGGTGGCGGCGGCGCTGCCGCAGCCGCTCAGGCGGCAGCGCAGGCGGCAGCGCAGGCCAACGCGCTCGGCCGCGTAGGCACGGCCAAGGCGGCCATTCTCGCGGTGTGGGAAGTGCCGAGTGCCGCGGTGGTCAAGCAGGCAAGCGACGCCAAAGCCGCACTCGCGCCAGCCATGACGGAAGCAGCGGCTGTGATGGCGAAGGCACGTTCGCTGTCCGCCAAGATGGCGCCGTTGAACATGAAGTTCACCGTACCATCCAACTGAACCAGCCAACTGAACTAGTCAACGGAGCTGGCTCGGGAAGGCCAACGCGTGATGTGGTGCTATGGCACCACGATCACGCCGGTCATGCCGCCGAAGTCGTCGAGCACAGGAGCAAGCCCTCGAGGCGCACGCCACGCACCACCGTTCACGCGAACCGCGATACGGTGCGTGCCGCTGGGGAGCGGTATGCGCGCCACGAACACGTCGCCTTGCCGCGTCAGACGTTGCGGCGTCCAGTCTTGCGCGCTGGTGGAGATCTCCACCAGTGCATCGCTCGGTGCGACCACGGCAATCACGGCGACAGCGGTGGTTGTTTTCGTGCCGGTGGCGCTCACGTCGCCGTTGCCGCCGTCGGTGGGGCGAAGCAACTGCAATTCGGCGCCTGGAATCGGGCGCAGCCACGCATCAGCGGCCGGGCGCCGTGGTGCGCGTTGCATCTGCCAACGTACACCCGCGCCGGCGTAGGTCGCTTGCGGGACCCCACGCAGGGGGTCGGCGAGTTGGCGTCCAGACTGCGCGATGAACGTGACGGCTCCCGATATGGTCCATGTGGCCGAAAGTGCGTAGCCGCGCGCGATACCACTGCTCGCCCCCACACCAGCGCGCCATGTGCGGCTGGCGCTCAGTGCGGTGCGCGAGCCGTTCCACGACAGCGTGGCCTGCAGATCACGTATCTCGTATGACGGTGCGGGCCGTCGCAGCACAATCCCGGCTGCTTCCATCAGCTGCCAGTCGTCGGTTGTGCCGCGTTGCGCCGACAGTGAGCCGGAAAACTGATGCAATCGCGACATCGCGGTCACGCTGAGCTGCTGCACGGCGCCGCCGCTTTCGAGCGCGTAGCGTGAGGTGCGCCCACTCCCAACCGCGCCGCCAATGCGCACATGGTTGGTTCCGAACTCCTGACGCAGCAGTACACTGCGATTGCCGCTCCTTCCCGGCCACGTCACACCAATCGACGTAGCACTGACGTCCACGGCGGTGGACCATCGCGCGGATGGCGCAAAGAGTGCGCGTGCAACGCCCTGCGATGCTGCGACGCTGTCATCGGCCAACGTGACGGCCCCATCCACACCCAGCGTGAAGCGCGCGCGCCGTTGTTGCACGCCGCCGCCCACGGTGCCCGCGGCGCGTGACACGCTCCCTGGCTGCTGCACTGTCGCGCCACCAACATCCATCCACGCCGACGTTCGCTGCGCCACGATCGCGCTGGTCGGACACACCAGCGCAATGGTGAGCAGCACCGCGAGGGCGGCGCTACCGACGCGGACGTTCCGGCGGCCGCAAGGTTGAGCCCGTGATCGTGGGCAGGTTCTGATAGAGCAGGGAAAGCACACCCTTCGAGCGTAATTCCATGGAGGCGTCCGGCGCGAGTCCCGCGGCAATATCCGCGCGGACGTTCGTGCCCAGTGCCGCGATTTGCGCCGCTGTTGCTCCCTTGACGAGCAGTTCTCGGACGCGCCGGGACGCATTGGCATGTGACACGCCGCTGGACACCATTTCGGTAAGCACGCCAAGTGGAACTGTGAGCGGTTTCGCCGGCCAGATCACGCGCATTTCCTTGAGCGTGGTGGCTGGAACGCCCACCTGGAGCGCGTCAGCGCCGGCGGCGAGCTCGTCGGCGGAGCGGCTTGGGGCCAAGGCGCCGGCAGCCGTGGCCAAACGTTGGGCGAGCAAGTTGGTTGCGCTGCGAATGCGGTCGGCTGACGCGTGCTTGGCCACGCCTTCACGCAGCTTCGTGACCAGCGGCGATGTTGGAAGGCCGTTGGCGGCGGCGTCGGCAATGATTGAACGCAGCGCGTCGCGGGCGACGGTGTCGTCAATGAGTCCAAGCGCGGCGTTGACGCTGCCATCCTGCGTCGAGACTTGTGTGAGGAGCGGTGCAGCGAGCGGCACGGCGTGCAGCGTCACCGCGTGCAGCGTCACCTGGCACGCGGCGAGCGTCGCCAGCAACAGCGAGCGGTGTGGAACGCGACTCACGGCGCTTGCACGATGATGACCGACGTCGGTCGCCCGAAGTCTGCGTCGGTGGCGCTCGGCGCGCGCGGGTCGGCGAGCCAGCGAGTGCCGTCCATCACGAACGCGTACAGATGTCGACCTTGCGACATCGGCAGCGACACGGTCCACACCGATGCGTCGCGTGTCATGGGCGTGGCCGACACGTCCCAGTTGTTGAAGTCGCCCACCACACTGACCTGTGTCGCGTTGCCCGCTGACCTCGCGTCAAGGACGAACTGTACTGGCACGTGCAATTCTGCGCGGTCCGCGGCGCCACCGACGGGCTGGATCGTGCTGGGTGACGGCGATGCGGGGGTTGGCGCGGCGGCTGTTCGCGATGCGGCCGGGTCGCTGCGCTGCATCAGCGTACCGCGTGCCACAAAACCGACGACCACGGCCAATCCAGCCAGTGCAAACCCGCGCGTCATCGGCGTGGTCATGCGCTGCCACTGCTCAAGCGCGGCAGCCCAACGAATGCGCAGCCGTTGGACTCGTGTGGGTTTGCGATGTGCGACCGCCGCAAGAATGCTGGCGATGGCGCGTCGATTGACGGACGGCACTGGTGACAGCGCGGCGCGCACCTGCTGCAGCAGCACGTCGTCGTCAGGACGGTGGTGTGGTGTGTGATCGCGATTACTCATGGAACGCTCCGTCGCGCAGTGCCAGGCGCAGTGCATCGACCGCGCGCTTGACGCGCATGCGCAGCGTAGATCCCTTGGCGCCAGTGACGATCGTCATCTCTTCGTAGTCCATGTCGTTCACGTGGTGAAGCAGGAAGGCTTCGCGCTGCTCGTCCGGCAGGTTGGCCAGTGCGCGGTGGACCTGACGCGTGAAAGTGGGGTCCGGTAGCTCGGGCTGATCCACGCCCACGGTCTCCACCGGGAGCTCGCCGTACTCCATCACGGCGAGGTGTCGCGTGCGCTTGGATGCGAGCGTGCGACAGCGGTTGCCGAGGATGCGAAAGAACCACGGGTCGAACGGCGCATCTTCACGAAACCGACCGAGATGGTCATGCACGCGAAGAAAGGCGTCCTGCACCGCTTCCTCGGCGTCTTCCCGCTTGGAGAGCATGTGCATCGCGAAGCGGAGTGCGCGCGGATAGTACTGCTCCACCAGCAGGGCGAAGCTGTCGCGATCCCCCTGTTGTGCGCGGCGCAAGACGCCAGGATCCAGCGATGACATGTCTGTATGATGGACCGGCGCGAACGCTACAGCGACACCTTGGTGGTGTTCACGCCGCCCGTGGCCTGCAGCGTGCCGTCTGACGCACGAATGTAGGTCCACCACATGACAATGGCCTCGGTTGACCGGGACGTGTATCCGCCGATGTTGCCATAGGGGACCGTGGTCTGCGCCCCTTGCACCAGCGTTGGGCACTGAGCGCCGCAGGGTGGAAAGAGCGCGACGACGGCCATGTCCTTGTCCACGATCATGTAGCCCACGACTGACTCCGTGGTGTTGCGCAACGTGAGGGTGGGGCGTGCGGCTTTGACTTCGAGTGTGCCGGCCACGATGCCCCGATTGGGCGCGCCGTTAGGATCGGTGAGCGCTTCATCCTTGCCGCACGCGATCATCGTCAGCAGGCTCGCCGAGAGCAGCATGGTGGGCGCGAGGGAGTGAAAGGCGGAGTGCCGTGTGGCAGGCGCTGTTGAACGCGTTGGCGCGTGGTCGATGGCTATCGGATGGTTGGGGTCGTTCGACATGATCTGGGGGCAATAGGTGGTGGTTGCTGCGTCGAAAGGCTGTACCCCGCAGCGAAGATTCGCGTCACCACTTCCGTTAGAATTGACCCATGAACATCACCGTCCTGCTCGGCGGCGTATCCGCCGAACGCGAGGTTTCCCTGTCGTCCGGTTTGCGCATTGCGGTCGGCCTGCGCGAGCGGGGACACGAGGTCCTCTGTTTCGATCCCGCTGAGGGCGTGCTTTCCCGCAGTACTGAGGAGTCGCTGCTGGCCGCGGGAGTGGGTTCGGCGCCGCCGAGTCTGGAGTCGCTGGCCGGGCTGGCCCGCCAGTCGCTGTCGCCGGTACTGGGCACGCGCCCCGAGATCACCGGCGCCGACTGTGTGTTTCTGGCGCTGCACGGCGGGCAGGGGGAGGACGGGACGGTGCAGGCCGTCCTCGATATGGCCGGTGTGCCGTATACCGGGAGTGGGCACCTGGCCAGCGCGCTGGCCATGGACAAGCACCTGTCCAAGGTGGTGTTGCGGGCCGCCGGAGTGGCCACGGCCAACTGGATGATGTCTCCTCCTGAGGGGCTGGACGCGGCAGAGGTGGAACGCCATCTGGACTGGCCCGTGGTCGTGAAGCCGTCCAAGCAGGGGAGCACCGTGGGGCTGAGTATTGTGCGGCAGCCGAGTGAGTTGGCCGCGGCGATACGGGAAGCGTTTCGTTTCGACGATGAGGTGATGGTGGAGCGGTTCGTCCCTGGTCAGGAACTGACCGTGGGCATTCTGGGTGACACGGTGCTCCCCACCATCGAGATCAGGCCCGTCAAGGAGCTGTACGACTACGAGTGCAAGTACACCCCGGGCATGGCGGAAGAGTTTGTGGCTGATCTGACGCCGGATATCCAGGCCAAGTTGGCGGATCAGGCCCGGCGCGCGTTCTCCGCGCTCAAGCTGGGGGGATATGCCCGGGTGGATTTCCGGTTGGACCCCCATGGGCAGCCGTGGTGTCTGGAGGCAAACACGTTGCCGGGAATGACGCCCACGAGTCTAATCCCACTGGCCGCGCAGGCGGCGGGTATCTTGTTTCCGCAGTTGTGTGAGCGCATCGTCAATCTGGCACTCGACGGGGCACGAACACGCGGGCGCTGACGCTTCAGTTCACGCTTCGGCGGACGTTCTGGTCGATCTCAAGTCGGTCGTGCAACGTTGTGCGGTCCTCGTTCGTTCAGGAAGGACCGACACGCGTAGTTGGATACGCAGTTGGATACATAAACGGACACGACGTTCGATACGCAGCTCGACGCGCAGCACTGTTTCGCACCGCTGGATTCCATGGCCTACGCAACGTACGACGAATTCGAGCAACCTCGCAGTGTAAACGCCGTGTACTGGCTGATTGGCCTGTGCGTTGGCGTGTATTTCGTGCAGGCGACGCTCATTGGCGACGCAAACATGGCCAGGACGTTCGGCTATGCGCCGGGCGATCTGGCGTCCGGGTCGTTGTGGACCGTGTTCACGTACATGTTCGTGCACGGCGGGCTGATGCATCTGGCCCTGAACATGTGGACGCTCTGGCTGTTCGGACCCCGGGTGGAGCGAGCGTGGGGCAGCAGCACGTTCACCTGGTTCTATCTGTGGTGCGGCCTTGGTGGCTGGGCGTTTCACTACATGATCCAGCGCAGTGGCGGTGTGTTGATTGGCGCTTCGGCGGCGATTCTCGGCGTGGCGGTGGCCTATGCGTCGCGCTGGCCCGACGACGAGGTGCTGTTTTTCGGTGTGGTGCCCATGAAGGTGCGCTGGCTGGTCACGTTCATGGCGGCCATGAATGTGCTCATGGCGGTGCTCGACGGTGGTGGGGTTGGTGGCACCGCCTATGCGGCCCACATCGGCGGCATGGTGGCCGGGTGGATTTTCCTCAAGACGCCCAACGCCGGTAGTCTCGATCGCTTGCGTCGGCGCATCGCGCCGGCTCCCGACTACGGTGACGAGACGCCACGACCGGTGCCCAAGAGCTCATCACGGCCGCGCGATCGCGATGTTGATGAGATCGTTGCACAGAGCAAGGCGGCGGTGGCGCGCATTCGTCCGGTGGCGCCGCCCGCGGCCGTCCACACCACAACCACCGTCACGCCGCTGCCGGCCACCGCGCTGGACGACGTGCTGGACAAGATCGCGGCCCAGGGAATGGGTGCGCTGACCACGGCGGAGAAGCATTTGCTCGAGGAATGGTCGAAGCGTCTGCGCGGTTAGTTTTCGCCCATGCCGAAACCACAGCTGCTGGAGACGTTCCCGAACCCGTACGCCGATCGGGACTACGAGATTTTCATGGAGACGACGGAGTTCACGTCGCTCTGCCCGTTGGGCGGCATCGAGAGTGATGCATCCGAATTGACGTTGCTTGAGGGCGGCGCGCCCGATTTCGCGACCATTCGCGTCACGTATCGCCCGGCCGACAAGTGCCTCGAGGCCAAGAGCCTGAAGCTGTATTTCTGGAGCTTCCGCAACGACGGCATCTTCTACGAGCGCGCGGTCAACTGCATTCTCGATGATCTCGTGGCGTCCTGCACGCCCAAAGAGATGACCGTGGTAGGCGATTTCAATGTGCGCGGCGGCTTGAAGAGCATCATCACCGCGCGCTGGCCGCAACGGTAGGCAGCGGGCCGTGACCGAACGGCCGCTGCACTATACCGAGTTTGCACCCGGTGCCGCCGCGTGCGACGTGGCGCTTACCTACTGGGGATTTTCGATTCGCGCATTACCCTCTCCCGACTTTGTTCATCGGGTGTGGCCGGACGGCTGCATCACGCTCGCGCTGGTGTGCGCGAACGGTCGAGGTGTCGGCGCCCATCTGCTCGGAGTACGACAGGTCCCGTACGAGGTGCCGCTGCGCGAAGGCGTGCGCTACTGGGGCGTGCGGTTCCGTCCCGAAGCCGGCGCGCGGTGGTTGGGCGTGTCCGCGGCCAACCTGCGCGACCAGAGCGTGCCTGCCGATGCCGTACTCGGCGACGCAGTGATGATGCTCGCGGAGCATGTTGCCGGTCTTGATGCTGAGTCCGATATCGCTGCTGCATTCGATGCCTGGATCGCTGCTCGTGCTGTGCCGAATCCCGGGATCGACAGCATTGTTCGCAGTGCCGTCGCAGCAATTGTGGCCACCAACGGACAGCGTCCCATGGCCGAGATCGCCCGTGACGTTGGGGTGAGTCTTCGCGTTCTGCAACGCCGATTCGCGGCGAGTGTCGGGCTCTCGCCCAAGGCCTTTGCGGTGCTGCGACGCGGACGCAGTGCCCTCAAACGCGTGGTCGGCGACGGAACCGGCGCCGAGTTCGGCGGCTGGTCTGGCGTGGCACTGGCCAGTGGCTTTGCCGATCAGGCGCACTTCAATCGCGAAGTGGCGCGCCTGACGCGCTTCGTGCCCACGCGGCTGCGCGAGCGACTGGATACCATCGAGCACGAACGGTTGATCGACTGAAGTGAGCGGGATGGTCGCAATCGTTCAAGACAGCCCGGTGTGGGGGGCTCAGGTTGTTGTGGTACGCTTTCGCTCACCACTCCCGTCCCGGACTCTGTCATGCGCCGATCTGCTCTCGCTGTTGCCGCCAGCCTCGTGCTGCTTACCGTCTCGCTGTCCGCGCAATCGGCGGCGCCGACTTCGCCCGATGCCCGCGCGGTCATGCTTGGCGAGGCGCAAAAGGCGATGGGCCCCTTTGCCTGGCTGGCCGGTGAGTGGGAGGGAACCGCGACCGTCTATCTCGCCAACGGCGGCACCATGTCCATCGCGCAACGCGAAGCGGTGACCTCCGCAGCGTTCGGCACCGCGCTGCTGATTCAAGGACGCGGATCGATGATGGTGAACGGCGCCAGCAGACAAGTGTGGGACGCCGCCGCCATCTTCGCGTACGATGTCCCTACCAAAGCGTTCTCGTTCACCTCGGCCGGTGGCACCGGCATGGCGAGGGCGTTCGAGGTGGAGCCGCAGGGGACGGGTTTTACGTGGCGTTTCACCGAAGCGGCCGGTACACGCAACCGGTACGTGATCACACGGACCGCCGAGGGGAAGTGGCATGAGGTCGGCGAGACGTCGCGGGACGGCGGGACGACGTGGACCAAGACCATCGAGATGCTGCTGAGCAAGACGAAGTGAGCGTGACCCGCCGGCTCATCGGTGCGTCGAGCGTTTGGGAAGCGTTCACGGGCGGATTTACTGAGCGTTCGCGGGGTGTGCACGGATGGGCTCGGTCACCGGCTCTGTTGCTCGGGGGTTGGCGGTTTGGCGCCGTTGGTTATGTTTGTCTGCTCGACTCCGGCGGGGCATGCCGGAGTTGGATTGGCTAGGTAGCTCAGTTGGTAGAGCAGCGGACTGAAAATCCGCGTGTCGGGGGTTCGATTCCCTCCCTAGCCACTCTGAAAAGAGGGCAAACGAGGGTTTACAGCCCGACTATAAAAGCGACTATAAAGAGGGGAGAGTCTTCGGACTCTCCCCTCTGTCGTATTGACGTCCACAATTGGTATAGTCGACCCCAGACTACACACAGGATCACTCGATCAGGGATAGATCATGAACCAGATCAAGAAGTCCGAAGCCAACCAGATCGTAATGGCTGTGCTCGATGAGCTCTCGGAGAAGTACTTCATCCACCGTCCCCCGACCATTCGGAAGTCGGATAACCTCTCGTTGGGTTGGGGGAATAAGAGAAAGACCTCGATCAACTTCGCTTTCGTGACGGAGAAGCCGAATCGAAAAGAAATTGAGTCCGAAGTAAAACTCATCCTTGAGCAGTTGTTAGCATAGCAACGCTCGAAGATGACGGTTGGGTGACGGCTCCGGTTGAGATTAGCGCACGAACTACATCTTCAATCGAGCAATCCTCCGTTCGGTGCACCATCCGGTGACAGTCCGCACAAAGCATTGCGAGGTCATCGGGAGACGTTTCGGTATGTCCGACGAGCTGAGATAAAGGAATTCGATGGTGAGCTTCGATGTAGTCGCGTCCCAGTTCACCGTATGTTATCTCGAAATTCATTGAACAGCACTCGCAGAACAGAGCACCGTGTCTCCGACGGAAAAGTCGCTTGGCAATTTTTACCAGCTTACGATCACGTTCCCTCCTTCGATGAACCCGAATAGTCTCCTTACCCTCTAGACCTACGTAGTCCTCTACAATTTCGTCTTCGACCACTTCATCGATCTGAGGAACCTCGTCCCCATCGATAGCGGGAAACAGCTCGTGAAGAGCGGTCGCTAGCCGTGCGAGCGCGGTCGAGTTACGTCCTGAGAGTAGTTCGACAAAGAAACTCTGAGCTTCCTCGATCTCCTCTGACCGTTCCCTAAGAGAACGCAGTCGAACTTCGATATCGATCACGTCACCGTAAAGCGGACGAAGGTAAATCGGTTCCAGAATTACCGAGTGCTCGGTGTCCTGTACGACCTCCAAACCAACCTCACTCACGACGTATTCACGGTCTATGAGTGGAAGAGCCACCGCCCCAGAATTGTCGGATCGCTTTGGTTGTGGAAGCGCTGCAATCGCCGCAACCAATGGAGGAAGGTTAAGGAGTGATCGATCATTCGGGGCATCTCGACGCAGTCGGGGCTTTCCATCCTTAAAGTCGAAGTGCACGTCCGTTTGTATAATCGTATCTGTTCCCGGCACTAGCACAGAAATAGATTTTTTTAGAACGTCGACCGTGTGAGAGATGTATTCGTACTCCCCACGTCCACCACTCGGTCGCCAACGAATCAATATCACTGTAGATCTCTCCCAGTAGGGGTTCGACCTTAAGTTGCATCAGTCCTCGCGAGCGCGCAAACAAGTTGTGGAGAGCGGTAGGTAGATGCCAAAGAAGATCGTACAAACAGCGCAGCTAACGCACGCTTCGTTCTTTTCGGGAATTGGAGGGTTCGATCTCGGGTTTGATAGAGCCGGGATTACCACCCGATTTCTCTGTGAGAAGAACGCATTTTGTCGTCGAATTCTTACACAGCACTGGAGAGACATTCAGTGCGAAGAGGACATCAACCTTGTCGACCCAAATCGAATTCCCGATGCAGATATCTGGACAGGAGGATTCCCGTGCCAGGATCTCTCACTTGCGCGTATGGGCTCGCGGTCAGGGCTTAGAGGGGAGCAAAGTGGGCTATTTCATCGATTTGCTGAAATACTGGGAGAACGGCTTCCGCAAGTTGTTGTCCTTGAAAACGTCCACGGTCTTCTCTCTAGCCACAGAGGAAGAGACTTCGCAATCGTACTCAAGGAATTGGACAAACTCGGGTATGGTGTGGCGTGGCGTGTGCTTAACAGCAAAGATTTCGGAGTCCCCCAATCACGTCGCAGGGTCTTCATTGTTGGAGTGCATCGAAACCCAGAAAGTGCCGGAGAAATACTTTTTGAGCCCGAACGCAGCGAGGGGGATTCTGAGGAGAGTGGACGATCAGGGAAGAAACCTACCTCCCTCTTTCAGAAAATCGTTGGAAATCCTCGCAAAGGGCCCCTGACTAAAGCGCTTGCACATTGCATCTACGCAGAGTCTGCACGACATACCGGTACGGATTGGTCGAGAAACTACGTGTGGTTTCCTGCTGGTCATGTCCGTCGACTGACAGCACTCGAAGTCGAACGAGTGCAGGGATTTCCTGATCACTGGACTCTACCCTTGGCGTTCGAGGGGGACAGCTCGAAGTTGGAGAGTCTGAGATATCATGCTGTGGGAAACAGCGTGACACCGAGTGTAGCAGAGTGGATTGGACGACGAATTGCAGCTGTCATGTTGAAGGCTGCGGCTGCATGATATTTCAGGTGCATTCAACTCGTCGGAATCTCTACATTCTAGAGAAGCCGGACACGATAACGTCGCGTCCGGCTTTTTCGTGTGCGCGCGCAAACAAACGGAAGGAAACCGATCGTTTGCGAATCCGCATCACTATGTATACAGGTATCGTCTGAGAACTCTCGACGATACAAGGGGCGGCGACGGGACAAGATGAAGAATCTTTCTCATTGAAGTACATGCATGCAGTAAGCTCGTGAAAACGACGAGCAGAACTAGTTCTCAACCAAAGACATAGGAGTAGGTCAAACATTCATTCCGTTTGACCGATCGGGATACGAGCATCCAGCGGTTCGGATGAAATCCCCCTCTTATAAACACCCCGAAGGGGTGACTCCGAACAAGATGAAGAATAAAAAGCACAAAGCTGAATTGACCACAAACATATCAATTGAGAATACCAGACTATGAACACTTACCTTACCAAGAATGAAGTTGCTTCGATGCTTCAGATTAGCACTCGGACGCTGGAGCACATGATGGCTGACGGAGAGATTCCCTACTTCAGGATTCGTCGAAGCATCCGGTTCTCTCCTTCTGTGCTGGATCAGCTCAAGAAGGACCAAGCTGAAGGGGTTCAACGATGAGAACGAATCGAGCAAACCCAAAACTGCTCTATACACCTACGCTACCGAAGCGTCATCAGTTCTTCTCATCACGGGCTACGAGACTCACTGCTCAACTTCTGACAGAGGTGCAGGGAGTACTACAGCATCTTGAGAGAACAGGTGTGATCGGTGCGGAGGAACACGAAGAAGTAAAGCGTGACCTCGTGAAGCTCTCGAAGCGGATCAACGACATTCACAAACGCGAGCGAATCTCATTCAGTCAGCGCCTCGATCGAGATCTTGGACAAGAACTTGAAGAGAATGTCTTAAACGAGATCAAGGCGAATCCCGACAAAGCGAGATTTCTCCAGACACCAAGACTCCGTCAACGCCTTCGCTCCTGCACATGGGAACTGCTTGATTTTGTGGAGACTTCCGTTGAATCGCTGAAGAGACTTCGATATTCGAACTACATCACGGAGAACCAGTACGACAATACCCGTTCCATGGTCGAGTCTCTTCCTGAGCTGAGAGTTGAGCTTCTGGAGTTGCTCGAGAAGTACGGAGACGCTTGAGTCTCAGATTCCCAACGATGTGATGACCTTACCATAGGTTTCGACTAGCACGTTGTCGGTTTCTATTCACTCGGTCGCCGTCGATCTTCTTCTAGATAGTTGATCGATGGTCAAGACACGGGGTGCCACGGACTGCCAGATACCCCTGGCAGTCCGTTCTTCGTTCGGGCAATACTCTGATACCACTTCAGGTGAGATCGTGCCTTAGACGAGACAACAAACGACACGCTTGCCACCATCAGGCTTCCGCTTACACTAACAACAACGGTCGTCGTTGCTTGTGTAAACTCAGAAAGCCTCCTCATGGAAACCAAGAAGTTCGTCTCGTATCTCCGAGTTTCGACAGCCAGACAGGGACTCAGTGGACTCGGACTCGATGCTCAACGGTCATCGGTGAAGGAGTATCTGTCCTCTATGAAGTCGAACCTCATCGGAGAGTTTGTCGAGGTGGAGAGTGGACGGAATACCAACCGGTCAGAATTGGCGAAGGCTTTGGGAATGTGTCGAATCCACGGAGCCACACTCGTCGTTGCGAAACTTGACCGTCTTTCTAGAAACGCACACTTCCTTCTCGGACTGAAAGAGTCTGGCGTCGAGTTTGTCTGCTGTGACATGCCGTCAGCAAACCGTTTGACGGTGGGGATCATGGCGATGGTCGCTGAAGAGGAAGCTCGACTCATTTCCGTTCGTACCAAGTCAGCACTCGCAGTTGCAAAGGAACGTGGTGTCAAACTCGGAACCCCGAACCTTACTCCGGAACGCAGCGCCCTCGGTGCTGTTGCAAGTGCCAGGACGAGAGCTGCGAGAGCGCATCGACGCGCACAAGACTTGGCACCCATGATCGCTCGACTTCACGAAGCCGGAATTACTCGACCGTCGCAAATCGCTCGTCGTTTCAACGAGGAGGGCATACCGGCTTCCAGAGGAGGTTCATGGAGTACCGTTCAGGTACAAAGACTCATTTCACTTCGATGACCATCGGGGTTTGTACAATTGAATTGTACACATTTCTTACAACTTAACGGGGGCTTGCGAAAGTGCCGTAAACGGTGTATATTCAATGAGTTAGGTCAATGCAGCACTTCGAATTATCACTGTGAAATGGAGAGGGGTACTATGAGCAAGAATGATAGCGGAAACGGTCTAGTTTTCATGTGTCGTCTGAACGGAAAGCCAACAATTGCGTCTGTTCCAAGCGCGATGCGTTTGCCCAACGCACGACGCAGTATAAAGCGACATGTCGCTGCGGAGCTTCGTTGCAAGTCCTCTGAGCTGGTTTGGATTCCGAACGATGATGTTCAGGAGCTCTATCGGATTCGAAACGCTCGGGCACGTCTTATCGGGGCGCTGATGTAAGGAGTGTAGATCCGAGGTGTCTCGTATCATCAGGAATCTGACAGTCTACTTCAGTTTCGACAGAATCTTTGAGAGCGAGTCCGTATCCGGATGACTGTAGATTCGCGTGATCTCGGATGACGAGTGACCGACAATCCACCCGATCTGATCGGACGAGAGTCCACTATTGACCAAGAAGGATATGAATCCGTGTCTCACACCGTGAGACGAAAAGGTCTTCGTGATTTTTGCCCGCTTGAGGAGAGCACGGAAGGATCGACTGAACTGAGAGATGTTGAGGGGTTCTCCGGTTCTGGGAGAGGGGAAGACCCAACCTTCCTCGGTGTCGTTCTGGATCGAGTCGAAGAACTTCTTCAGTCCACCGAGTTTTGATATGGGAACCACTCGTTCCCGTCGCTTCGAGTAGATCCGGAGTTGCGAGTTCTCCCGCTCGAGGACACTCCACTGGTCACCGCTTCCGGAGACATCGGTGTCTTCCCGGCTCCACTTGAGTTTGAGGATTTCACTGATACGACATCCGGTCTCGATCTGAACGAAGATGATCTTCTCCGTCAGATCAGCACCACCGCTCTCGATTTGAGATCGAAGGTATGTCCGTAACATGACCCAATCCTTCTGGTCAGGTAGTGAGATCCGCTCCTGTGCACGGGGAAGCTGAAAGTCGGTGATCGGATTCCGGCTCAGCACCCTATGAGGAGGACGAACATAAAAAGTGAACATGATCGACAGGTGACGGAGATCCCGTCGAACTGTGTTCGGGGACACTTTCTGTGCTCGTCGAAAGTCGACAAAACCCTGAAGCAATTCGAGCGATCGATCGGAATCGTCGAACTCATTGAGATGAACAACCTTCGGAAGGGTTTCAAGGAATTTCTCGAACTCCTTCAGTGAACCCTTATCGCTACGAAGAGTGTGCGAACTCAGCTGTCCGTTATTTGACAACTTAGAACGATGTATCAGGTACTCCTTGACGGAGTCCTTGAACTTTCGTCGGTTCGAGAACTGGATCTGTTCTCGGAGGATCTTGTCGTCGAATTCCTTCTGTCTACGAAGGGCTATTGACTTGTCCTTCGTCCGGAGTGACCTCTGAACCTTCTTCTTCCCAGTGGTCGAGGGGACATAGGTCTGGTAATACCAGAACTCATTACACAGGTAGATGGAACTCATCGGTCGAGGACTTGTGTGGACTAAACACAACTATAATCCTGACTATACGACCGAGACACCATTACGGC
>JANNEV010000215.1:0-2315 GCA_031379145.1 Gemmatimonadaceae bacterium | reverse complement strand
GTATCCCTGGTGTACACCGATCTCCTCCCTGCGGGGAAGAGATCAAGATCATAGGCGCCGCGATCACCCGGACCGCGGCAGGAGACGCCTACGTGTGCAATTTCAATCGGCGCTTCTGTGCAATTTCATTTCAGCACTGACTCCGTCGAGTGTCCGCACTCGGGATGCGGCGTGTCCATCGTGGACCGAGGCCGCTTGCTGTGCCCGTGTCACGGCTCGGTATTCAGCTTTGCGGGCGAACGCCTCGAGGGACCGGCTCCGCGCGGGCTGGCGGTCCTGCCGTCTCTGTACAACGCCAGCGCAGGCACCCTGCGGATTCTGCGAGGCTGAGCCCTCCTGGAAATCGAGCGGCTCCGCGACCCACCCAGCGGCCGCGCACTTTCGGCGTGCCGAGTAGACTCAGGCAATTGCTCGGCGTAGCTTTGGGTTGCATCGAGTTGACGTTCTGCTGACGTCGCGCTTTACCGTGAGCGCATGACGACTACGCTTTCGCAGGAGACGCCCCACATGTCGACTACTGTCGGGCTGATGACGGCCGAAGAGCTGCTGGTGTACGAAATGCCGGACAAACGCGTCGAACTGGTACGCGGCCGTCTCATCGTGCGCGAACCGCCGGGTATGCGCCACGGTGAGTTTGCCTCGCGACTGGTTGTCGCGCTCAGCAACTACCTCAGCCGAGATCGTGCGTCGCGCGGCGCGACGGAAACGCGCGGACGTGTGCTAGCGTGCGACTCCGGATTCACGCTGGTCCGCAATCCGGATACGGTGCGTGGACCGGATGTCGCGTACGTATCGCGCGATCGATGGCCTGGTCCATTTCCGAATGGCTATGGCGAGTTTGCGCCCGATCTCGCGATCGAGATTCGCTCGCCCACCGATCGCGCCGGTGCGGTACTCGCCAAAGTGGGTGACTGGTTGGACGCCGGCGCCCTGCAGGTGTGGGTGGTCGATCCGGCCCGACAGCGGGTTGCTGTCTATCGGGCAGACGGGTCACAGGCGTTGCTCGGCGTCGACGACATGCTCAGCGTCGGAGAGCTGATGCCAGGCTTCGAGTACGCGCTTACAGAGCTATTCGCCGAGTAGCGGGCCATCGTTGAGATTGGGATCGGACCAAGGGGGGCGCACCGTTCCCTCCGTGCCGCTCAAGGCACGCAAGACGGCGCACGACTTCGATCAGGAGTTGCTCGTCCTGTTCGACGCCTACGTCACGTCACGCGCGCCTCGTACTCGATGGCCAGCACGATGTCCGTGACGCGATGAAAGTTGACGCCGGCGTTGCTGCGCTTGTCGATACTGAGCGTGAACGCCTGTGTAGGATCCAGTCCGGCGAACACGTTCAGTGGCGATGTGGGTAGCTTCGGCAGCGCCGGGTCCGGATGCAGCGACGAGATCGCGAATCCCTGCTGGAATCGCACCGTCGCCGACGTGGCCGGATCGGCGACAGACAACCTGGCCGTAAAGTCGATGGCGTCCGGTGTGACAACAATCGCCGCGATGTTCTTGATCACGCGTGACGATTCCTGGCGAGGCAGCACACGCATTGTGCGCACGTCGAACACGACATCGACGGCGGTCGCCGCGCCGGCCAAGCTACCCACCGCAGCGGGCTGAAAGCTCGCCGCAGAGAGTAGAACCCACTTGCGGTCCACGGCAGGTAGCGCGACCAGATCGGCCTCGTACCGCTCCGGTGTGAACTCACAGAACAGGTCGAACGTCAGCAGCACGTCGAGCAGGCCACCCAGTCCGGTTGCATTCGCCGACTTCGGGAAGCCAAGCTCCCAGAAGGTCTCGACGTTGCTCCCTTCGAACGTCAGCAGCGCGTCGTTAGGCAAACCGTACACCGCCATATCCGACGCGAGTTGGAACTCGCTCAGTGGCAGCGACTCTGCCGGGCGTACCAGCACGTGCTCCCCCGGTCGTGACGGCTTCGCAATCGACACGCCACGGTTGATGAGACTCCCGCGCAGTGGCTGTGTGAACTCGACCTGTTGCACGACCGTCGACACCGCTCGCACACGGTAGCCCGACGTGCCGGGATAGGCGCGGCGAAAGAACGCTTCCTCGGTACGAAACGCGCACCGACCCGTCGTCTTCAGTTGCCCGTACGCCAACGGAAACTCGCGCGCCAACGACAGCGTGCGCCGTACGGGCACCGTTCGCTTCATGCCCTCGATTCGCGTTGCCTCGAGTTCAGCGAGGTCGGCCTGCATCAGGTCGGCACCGGTCACACCTTGCAGTCGTGCGGGATAGTAGTCCAGGCGCACCAGACGAATCGTACGATCCTGCTCGTACGACAGCGCACGCTCGGCCAGCCA
>JANNEV010000191.1:0-8074 GCA_031379145.1 Gemmatimonadaceae bacterium | reverse complement strand
TACTTCTCCAGGAGCCCACCGAGTGGCCGCTGCGCGGTGGGCATGCACTCGCGGCGCAGACGCAGTCGTTGCGCCAACGCGACGTCCGAGAGGGCAACACTGATCTGGCGGACTTCGGGCCGTGCATCGATGTCGATGATGTCACCGGTGCGAAGGACGGCAATGGGTCCGTTATCCGCCGCTTCCGGCCCGGCATGCCCGATACACAGGCCCCGCGTCGCGCCGCTGAAGCGACCATCGGTGAGCAGGGCGACGCGATCACCCGCGCGCTGCCCGTAGAGCAGCGCCGTAATGCCGAGCATCTCGCGCATGCCGGGGCCTCCGCGCGGACCCTCGTTGCGGATGACCAGCACGTCACCGTCAGCATACTGCCGATCGCGGACGGCCCGCTGCGCATCCTCTTCGGACTCGAAGACGCGGGCCGGACCGCGATGCGTCAGCGTGCCGAGTCCGGCCGTTTTCAGAATGGCGCCGTCCGGGCACAGGTTACCGGTCAGCACGGTCAGTCCGCCTGCCGCTGACAGCGCCTGCGCCGAACTCTGCACTACCACGCCATCGGGCGGAGCCGCGCCTTCGAGCTCCTGCGCGATCGTGCGGCCCGTGAACGTGAGCGTGTCACCGTGCAGATGCCCAGCATCCAACAGCGCACGCAGCACCACACCGGCGCCACCGACATGGTACAGATCACGCGCCAAATAGCGCCCCCCGGGTTGTAAACTGGCGAGCAACGGCGTGCGCGCGAACACCGCACCAACGTCTGCGAGATCGAACGTAATTCCGGCTTCGTGTGCAATCGCGGGAATGTGCAGCGCGGCGTTGGTCGAACCACCCGTGGCCGCCACCACGGCGCAGGCGTTCTCGAGCGCTGCTCTGGTGACGATCTCCCGCGGCAGTGGGCCCTCACCGAACACCGCGCGCATCATCGACACGGCGGCGCGGCGCAGAAGTGGGGCCCGTTCGCTGTACACGGCCGGTACCATGCTCGACCCAATAGGCGCCAAGCCAATGGCTTCCGAAACCATACCCATCGTGTTGGCGGTGAACTGTCCAGCGCAGGCGCCCGGCGTGGGCAGGCAGGCGCGGACGCGTAGCGCCAACTCCTGCTCCGTGACCTCCCCGGCCAGCACACGGCCGATGGTCTCGTACGTGTCACCAACGTGCGTGTCCTTGCCGGCGAAATGCCCGGGCAGCGCCGAACCGCCGTGCACGAACACGCCGGGCACGTTGCACCGGACCATGCCCATCATGAGGCCTGGCAAGTTCTTGTCGCAACCACCAATGGCGAAAATCCCATCCCATTGATGTCCGCGTGTCGACGCTTCAACGCTATCGGCAATCAGCTCGCGCGATACCAGCGAGAAGCGCATGCCGGCGTGCGCAATGGACAGCCCGTCGGAGACCGACACCACGGGGCATTCATGAGGCATCCCGCCGGCGGCGTACACCCCGGTCTTGGCGTGCTGTGCCTGCTCCCGCAGGTTCAGATTGCACGGGCTCATCTCGCCTCCCGTGTGAAACACGCCAATGTGCGGTCGACCAATCTCGTCGTCGTCCTGCCCCAGCGCGTGCAGAAAGCTTCGCGTCGTGGCGCGAAGCGTGCCTTCATGAATGGTTGCGGATCGAAAGCGCTTCGTCACGTGTGCGCCGTCACGTGTGCGCCGTCACGTGTGCGCCGTCACGAGTGCGCCTTCACATCTGCTCCGTTCGACCGGTCGCGTTCACCGCGTCGAACAGGCGAATGAGGCGTGACATGTCCGCATCCGCACCCACTGATTCCAACGCGGCCGCCTCACGAAGCAACTGCGAAGCGAGCGTGGTCATGGGTACGGACGATCCGTTCGCGGCCGCCAATCGCTCCACCTGTGCGATGTCCTTGCGAAACGTGGCGAGCGCGCCGATGCGCGGCCTGTCGATGCCACGCGCCATCCGTGTGCCGAAAATCTGGAGAGGCAGCGAGTCGGCGAACCCACCCGCGAGTGCCGCAGGAAGGTCGCGAATGTCGATCCCAGCTCCGCGCGCAAACGCCAGCATTTCGGCGATCACGACCAGATTGCAGCCCACGATCATCTGGTTGCAGCTCTTCGCGAGCTGACCAGCCCCCTGCCCACCCATGTGCGTAACCCGCACCGCGAGTGCATCAAACAGCGGCTTGGCCCGCACCACGTCCGCGGCGTCACCGCCGGCGAAGACGATCAGTCGGCCCGCTCTGGCAGCGGGCAGGCCGCCGGATACTGGAGCGTCAATCCAGCCCGCACCGGATACGGCGCGCAATCGCTGCGCCATGTCCACCGTGGCATCGGGCGCAATACTGGAGAGATCCACCAGCAGTTGCGCTGGGCGCATCGCAACGGCGATGCCCGCCTCACCGAACATCACCTCTTCCACCGCACGCGTGTCGGTGAGGCACAGGCAGACCACGTCCACCTGCGCGACCACGTCGCGCGCGCGCTCCACCGCCCGAGCACCAAGGGCCACCAGCGGCGGGAGCTTGTCCGTGGAGCGATTCCAGATCGTCACGTCGAGCCCGCACTCCAGCAGACGCTCCACCATCGGAGACCCGATCAAGCCCGTACCGATGAACCCGACGCGCAGCGTTGTCCCGCCGCCTCGAGGGGGCAGTACACCGCCCTCCACTGTCGGCTCAGGCATACAGGTGCAGTCCGTTGTCCATCCGAATGATCTCGCCCGTGATACCCGGCGCAGCCGCCGCCAAAAAATACGCGAGCGCCGCCACTTCTTCCGTCTGCAGGAGACGCTTGAGTGCTTGCGTCTCCAGATAATGCGCCTCCACCGCAGCCAGCGCCTCGCCATCCAGCACTCGGCTGGGCAGGCCTCCCGACACGTAGGCTGGCGCGATGGCATTGACTCGAATGTGTGGCGCCAGCGCGCGGGCCAGCGAGAGAGTGAGCGTGTTCACGGCCCCCTTGGACGCGGCATACGCGACCGACGAACCCAGTCCAGCGGTTCCGGCAATCGAGGAGACGTTCACCACCGAGCCACGCCCACCCTGCCGCAACGCGTCGGCGCTGGCGCGAATCATGCGAAAAGTGCCCACCAGATTCACATCGTAGGTCCGCGCGAATTCGGTGGCGGGAAGCGCGTCCAGATCGGCATGCGGCACGAAGCGAGTGGTTCCGGCGCAATTCACCAGTGCGTCGAGGCGACCCAGTTCCGCCACCGCACCGGTCACGGCGGCGCGGCAGCTCTCATCGCTGGTGACATCGAGCTGGAGCAGCGTCGCGCGTGCGCCGAGCCCGCGACACTCCAGCGCCACCTCTACGGCGAGCGATCGAGTTTCGTCGTCCAGAAAAGTCACACCAACCCCCCAGCCGTGCCTGGCGAATTCCCGCGCACACGCCGCGCCGATGCCCGTGGCGGAGCCTGTGATCAGCGCCACTGGACGAGTTTCAGAAGTCATGGCAGTGAGTGTACGTCGCCGATCGAGTTGTGGCGACCCTGGGCGCGGGTGGTCCGCCTACGGCATTGCCGCCTACAGCATTGCCGCCTACAGAACTGCGAGAAGTCGCACCGGCGCGCGCGCGAAGCGGGACAAGCGACTCACCAGCGCGCCCGACGCTAGCCTGCCGCCCTGCCATGCGGTATGGTAGGCGCCATATGAACGAACTGCCTGGCGACGCGAATCTCGGACGGTTTTACGACCTGCCCTTCATCGGCATGGCGATCACCTCACCCTCGTCCAAGCGCTGGCGCTTTGTCAATCAGGCGCTCTGCGACATCCTCGGATACCAGCGCGAGGAACTCGTGGAAAAATCGTGGGCAGACCTGACGCACTCCGATGATCTGGCCGCGGATACGGCGGAATTCGACAAGGTCGTGCGCGGCGCGACCAACGGGTACAAGCTCGAGAAGCGCTTCATCCGCAAGGACGGCGAGGTCATTCACGCCAGCCTCGACGTGAAGTGCGAACGCGGGGCCGATGGCAGCATAGACCAGTTTCTCGTCACCGTGGCGGACATCACCGATCGTGTGGCGAAGGAGGCCGCGCTGCGAGCCGGCTCGGACCTGCTGCTCAAGCTCGCGCAGCAGGTACCGGGTGTCATCTACCAGTTCCGACTCTTTCCGGACGGTCGCTCCTGTTTCCCCTTCGCCAGCGATTCCATCGCGGAGATCTACGAAGTCACGCCTGAGCAAGTACGCCACGACGCGTCGATGGTGTTCAGCCGACTGCATCCGGAGGACTTCGAATCCGTGTCACAGAGCATCGCGGAGTCAGCCGCGTCAATGGAACCGTGGCAGGCAGAGTATCGCGTGGTGCTTCCGCGGCAAGGCGCCAAGTGGCTTCGCGGATTGGCCCGACCAGAACGGCTGGATGATGGCAGCGTGCTCTGGCACGGATTCATAACCGACGTCTCGTCACGAAAGCGCGCCGAGAACGAGCTGGAGCGACTCAACGCGGCGATCGCCTCATCGATCAACGGAATCGCCACCGCAGACCTGAGTGGCGCGCTCACCTACGTGAACCAGGCGATGCTCGACTTGTGGGGTTACGCGAGTAGCGCCGACGTTCTCGGAAGAACGGCAACCGAATTCTGGGCGTCACCAGCACGGGCAACCGAAGTCTTGCATGCGCTCGAGCAGCGCGGAGCGGACTCGGGCGAGATGGTCGCCCTCCGTAGCGACGGAGCGTTGCGCGACTTGCAATTCAGCGCGAACTACTTCCGGGCACCGAACGGCGCCCCAATGGGCCTCCTTGCCTCGTTCGTTGACATCACCGAGCGCAAACGTACCGAGCAGGCTTTGCGCATCAAGGACCTCGCCGTTGCGAATGCGCTCAATGCCATCGTCATCACTGATGCAGCCGGTGTGTTGCAGTATGTGAATCCGGCATTCCTTCGGCTCTTCGGCATTCCCAGCATTGACATCGTACTGGGCCGCAACGCCCGTGAGCTTGCTGTCGGCATTGATCTGGCGACCATCATCCTCGGGCTGGCAACGTCGGGCGTGTGGCAGGGCGAGGTCGCCTGCCGACGGTCGGACGGCACGCTGTTCGACGCGCAGGTGGCAGCCAACGTCGTTCGCGATGCGCACGGTGAGGTGCTGCACCTCATGGGTTCGCTCGCAGATACGACCGAGTCGAAGCGTTTACAGGGGCAACTCATTCAGGCGCAGAAGACTGAATCCATTGGAAGACTGGCAGGCGGTGTGGCGCACGACTTCAACAACCTGCTGACCGTGATGAAGGGGTTCCTCGATCTGGCGCGATCTCAGGTCGCGCCGGACAGTGCGCTGGGCGCTGATCTGGGACAGGTTGATCAGGCGATCGACTCCGCCTCCGATCTGACCCGACAGCTGCTGGCGTATTCGCGAAAGCAGATCATTCATCCGCAGGTGCTGGACTTCAACGAGTCCGTCTCGCGTTTGCACAGTATGATCAGTCGACTCCTCGGCGAGCAGATACAGCTGGAGCTGCAGCTGGCGCAGGGGCTGTGGCCGGTGCGCTTCGATCCGGGTCAAAGCGAGCAAATCCTCATCAATCTCGCGGCCAACGCGCGCGATGCCATGCTGGATGGAGGGCGCCTCATCATCTCCACGAGCAACCTTACGGTGGACCAGCACAGCCGCACGAGGCATCCCGACATCGCGCCCGGCGACTACGTGCTGTTGTCGGTCTCGGACAGCGGCACCGGCATGACCGCCGCCGTGCAAGCGCACGCGTTCGAGCCGTTCTTCACCACGAAAGCGAGTGGAAGCGGGACCGGGCTCGGCCTGGCCATGATCCATGGCGCGGTGACGCAACACGACGGGTTCGTGCGCGTGGAGTCCGAACCATTACGGGGTAGCACATTCCGCCTGTACCTGCCACGCGTACAGCATGCCGAGGTCGCGCCACCCGCTACCGTCAGCGACGCGCCGCCGCGCGGTTCGGAATCGATCGTCGTGGTGGAAGACGAGGAACCGATTCGCCGGCTCGCGGTTCGTGTGCTCTCGAAACTTGGCTATCGAGTGGAGGCTTTTGGGTCGGGCCAGCTCGCACTGCAAGCGCTGGCCGAGCGTTCGCGCACACCCAACGCCGAACCGGTGGGCCTCGTACTGACAGATGTGATCATGCCCGGTATGAACGGACGAGAACTCGCCGAGCAGGTGCGCGCACGCTACCCAACGGTGCCGGTGCTTTTCGCCTCCGGCTATACGGAAGACGTGATCGCCCATCACGGCGTCCTTCGGGACAATGTCGACTTTCTGGAAAAACCGTACTCCGCCCTGACGTTGGCGCGGCGCGTCCGCGCTGCGCTGGACCGCTCGCAATCGGTGTGACTCCATGCCGCACTCGCCCGCTGGACCGTCTCGCCACACGCTCATCCACCCGTCAACCGCACCGATGCGACTCTTGACTCCACGCCGCGTATTCGCGCTTATCGCTTCACTCACCTGCCTCTCAGGGCACCGCGCTGCGGCACAGCTCCTGACGACCGATACGCGAGACGCCAATCAGAAGCAGGATGCCTCATTCGAGCGAGACTACAAGGCGTGGCTCAAGAACCCGACCCACGGTAGTCCGTTGGTCGACCACCTTCCGGTCGCCGCCGGCATTCCGTCGCCGAAGGACGTCATCGGCTACCACGTGGGTGCGCCGAAGCGTCTGACCTATTACGCCGATCAGCTCAAGTACTACCGTGCGCTCGCCGCCGCCACGCCTCGGGTAAAGATCGAAACGATCGGCAAATCCGACGAAGGACGCGAGCTGGTGGTGGTGTGGGTCTCCTCCGACGCCAACATGAAGGCGTTGCCGCAAAACCGGGCCAATCTCGCGAAGATCGCTGACCCACGTGGCAGCAGCGAAGGGCAGATCCGCGAACTCATCACACGCACCAAACCGCACTATCACCTGATGGGTGGTCTGCACTCCGGTGAAACAGGCCCCAGCGAAATGCTCATGGAACTGGTGTATCGGCTCGCCACAGAGACGTCGCCCGTTATCACGCAGATCCGCAACAATGTGTACGTGTCCGTGACACCCGTCGCCGACGCGGACGGTCGCGATCGCAATGTGGATTGGTTTTACAAAGGACTCGACGAGGCCGCGGCCAGCGTACCCACGCCGGTGGCCGGCCAGACGGTGGCCGGCCAGACGGTGGTCGGCCCGACAACGTCGGCCGCCGTCACACGTGACTCGACCTCGACCGGAAGAGCCGGTGGCGCTGCTCCAGCGGCCGCTGCACCGGCGACTGCGTTCGGCGGGCGTAGCGGCGGCGCCGTTCCGTACTGGGGCAAGTACGTGTATCACGATAACAATCGCGACATCAACGTCGCGCTCATGCAGATGCGGGCCATCGTTGATTGGTACTTCACGGCGCATCCGCCAATCATGCACGATCTGCACGAAGCCCAGCCCCTGCTCTACACCTACAGCGGTGCCGCTCCACAGAACCCCAACCTTGATCCGCTGCTGTTCGCAGAGCTGCCGTGGTTTGCGAACTTCGAAATGGCACAAATGACCAAGTACGGCATGCCGGGTGTGTACACGCATGCGTTCATGGACGGCTGGTCGCCCGGATACCTGGGCTCAGTGGCATACAACCACAACGGGCTCATGAAGATGTACGAGACGCAATCAGGCCGGGACATCGACTCCGTGCCGGCAGCGGGTACTGGACGAGGCGCGGCACCCGGTGGCCCGCCGGGTGGATTCGCTGGGCGCCCCGGCGCAGTGCCGACCGGACGAGGCGGCGGCCAGGATCGAGAGTGGTATCGTGGCATTCAGTACACGCAGCACGACCTCAACACGTTCACGCGGCGCTCCAACGCCAACTACATGCAGACCGGTGTGATTTCGGCACTGCAACTCACGTCCATGTTTCCGGCCACCGTTCTGGAGAACTACTACATCAAGACGCGCAATGCCATCGAGGACGGCCGCACAAAGGCGCCCTACGGCTACGTGGTCCCGCTCCAGCGCGACATGACGAAAGTGGCGGAGTTCGTGAACGTGCTTCGGATCCAGCAAATCGAAGTGGGCGTCGCAAGCGAGCCGGTAAAGGTGGGAGACAAGACGTATCCGGCAGGATCGTATCGGCGATTTCATCGAGCAACGCGATGTCTGCGGCCGTGAACG
>JANNEV010000167.1:0-10674 GCA_031379145.1 Gemmatimonadaceae bacterium | reverse complement strand
CGCCGAGAACCTTTCCGCGCGTGCGACGGAGTTCGCACGACGTATCGATGCAATGATCGGTGGCAGTGGCGGCGCCACCGAAGTGGAGCGCTCGATCACACGGTTGTTCACCTATGCGGCATGGGCCGACAAGTACGACGGTGCCGTACATAGCGTGCCGTTGCGCGGGGTCACCCTCGCGATGAACGAACCGATCGGTGTCCTGGCACTCGTCTGCCCCGCCGAGCATCCGCTGCTCGGCGTCGTGTCGCTGATTGCTCCCGCCATCGCCATGGGCAACACGGCCGTCGTCATTCCCAGCGAGCTGTACCCACTCGCAGCGACCGACTTCTACCAGGTGCTCGAGACCTCTGACCTGCCGGATGGTGTGGTGAACATCGTGACAGGCTCACGCACGTCGCTGGCCAAGACGCTGGCCGAACACGATGAGGTGGACGGCCTCTGGTTCTTCGGTCCACGCGACGTGGCGACGGCAGTTGAACGGTACGCCGCCGACAACATGAAGCGCACCTGGACGGATTGGACCCGCCGCGACTGGACCAGTGCTGCCGAGGGCGAAGGGCGTGACTTCCTGCGGTATGCGACGCAGGTGAAGAACATCTGGATTCCGTACGGCGAGTGAGTCGTAGTCCTGCACTATCTCCATTTTTGCAGACGCTGGGAACGATTGACTTCTCAGTAAACAATTGCAGGACATAGACTTACCACAAATGGAACTACTGATCTTCTACTAATTTCTTACTATCTAGTAATTGGTTGACACGTCCAGCGATTAGTACTAAGTTTTCGGCAACTAGTAATTCGCTAGTAGATCCGCATTGCGGAGCCGAATCATGAAACTGCCGTCACCCCCGCCGAGCACCGGGCAAATCATCGGAAAGCTGCTCACGTCGGAAGAAGGTCGAGCTCGCTTTCAGAAGCTGATGAGTGCGGGTGTGGGGCCGGCACCAGGGGGCAAGTACCGGCACTGGGAGACGTTCCGGTATGCGCCTCCCCTTCCGGACTTCTCGGCCGAAGAGCAGTGGTTCGCCGTCAAGTTCGCCCGGCAGGCACTCCAGCGCCGGCTTCCACTGAAGGATCGCGACGGACTGCCATTCGTGTTCGCACTCCCGAACATCGCCCTCGAGATGCTGCACCACATCGACCGCGATGCCAGCGGAAACATCGGCGGGAGCGAGCAGGTCACCGACGACGCAACCAGGGACACATACCTCTTCAAGTCCGTCGTCGAGGAGGCCATCACCTCGAGTCAGCTCGAAGGCGCGTCGACCACCCGTAAAGTTGCCAAAGCAATGATCCAGGAGGGACGGGCGCCTCGGGATCGTGGTGAACGGATGATCCGCAACAACTACGAAGGCATGTTGTTCATTCGCCAGTTCGTGAAGGAGCGGCTCACACCGGAGATCGTCCTCGAACTGCAGCGGCGACTGACTGAAGGAACGCTCGACATCACCGATGGCGCGGGACGGCTCCGCCGGGCCGACGAGGATATCGTCATCGAGGATGAAGAGGGCACCCGGCTGCATACCCCACCACGCGCCGAAGAGCTCGAGTTGCGAATGCAGGCGATGTGCGACTTTGCCAACGGCGTCGGAGAAACGGAGTACCTGCCTCCGCCAGTCCGCGCCATAGTGCTGCACTTCTGGCTGGCGTATGACCACCCGTTCGTCGACGGGAACGGCCGGACGGCGCGCGCACTCTTCTATTGGTGCATGGCACGACAGGGTTACTGGCTGTGCGAGTTCGTTTCTATCTCGCGTATCCTCAAGCGCGCTCGCGGCCAGTACGCCCGCTCGTATCTGTACACCGAGACTGACGACAATGACGTCACCTATTTTCTGCTTTACCAGATGCGCGTACTCCTGCGCGCGATTGAAGAGCTGCATGCCTATCTGAGACGCAAGGCGAAGGAACTCCGGGAAGCCGAGCACCTGCTGATGCGAGCCGCCGCCGCCGTCGGCGACCTGAATGCTCGTCAGCTCGCCCTGATCCGTCATGCCATGAAGCAGCCGCTCGCGCGATACACCGTGGAGTCACACAAGCGATCGCATGGCGTGGCATATCAGACCGCCCGCACCGACCTGCTCTCCCTGGCCGAACAGGGGCTGCTCGAGCAGCGGAAGCGGGGACGCGCCTTCGTCTTCCAACCGGCCGCCTCGCTGCAGGAACTGTTGTCCCGCGCGGCTGAAGCGAGCGGGCGAGGGTTCGCTCCCGGGTAATGCGCCCACTGCGTCACGTTTCCTGTCGCAGAAGGTGACGAAGTCAGGCTCCGCCTCTACCTTCCCGGCAATGGCGCCGCGGCAGTCAGTCGCAACTCGAACGGCGCGTCAAGCTAAGGCCACCGCACCGCACCCACAGTTTTCTGCCGACCAGCGTCATGCCTCCACGCAAGCATTCGAAGGTGACCGCCGTCACCGCCAGTCAGACCACCGATGCCTCGGCTGCACCGGCACGCGCCTACGATCACCCCACCGCCGACGCGCCGCTGCGCCCCGAAGTCGGCACGCAGACGCAGTTCCGCAAGAAGAAGGCGCCTGCCACCTACCGATACGACTCGTCGCTGGCCCCCGAGCTGCAGTGGGACGGCGCCAATGCTGCGCAGCGTGACCGCTTCGCCGAATTGCTCGCGGCAGTGCACGCTGGCCTCGCCGCCGAGGGTGATGGCGCCGAGGCGGAGGCGGTGCGGCAGGCCGCGCGTGATGCGGCGCGGGAGCTGGAGCGCATGCAGCGCCCCTTCCTGGAGTGGACCGGCAAGGCCGAGCGCCTGAGCTTCGACGTACCCACGCTGCCGATGTTCGTGCACGAGCGCCTCAGCACGCAGGCCATTCTCGAAACGCTCGGCGCACATCGCAAGGACGAACAGCACGACATGTTCGATCTCTTTGCGGACCCCAAGCGCAGCGTGGCCGATTCGGTGCTCAAGGCGTACGAGCACCGCGACAAGTGGGTGAACCGCATGATGCTCGGCGATTCACTGGTCTGCATGAACAGCCTGCTGCAGTACGAGGGGATGGGTGGGCAGGTGCAGATGATCTACATCGACCCGCCGTACGGGGTGAAGTTCGGTAGCAACTTCCAGCCGTTCGTGCGGAAGCGGGATGTGAAGCATGGGGACGATGCCGATCTCACGCGCGAGCCGGAGATGGTGCAGGCGTATCGCGATACGTGGGAGCTGGGGCTGCACTCGTATCTCACGTACCTGCGAGACCGGTTGCTGCTGGCGAAGGACCTGCTGACGCCCAGTGGGAGCGTCTTCGTGCAGATCTCGGATGAGAATCTGCATCATGTGAGGGAGGTGATGGATGAGGTTCTTGGGCCAGAAAACTTTGTCTCCGTTATCTGTTTCAGAAAAACATCTGGTGCGGGAAGTCCGACTGGCGGTACCGACGTAATTGCTCAAGTTGCTGATTACCTCCTTTGGTTCGCGCGCGACCGTTCGCAAGTCAAGTATCGCCAGATCTACCTGGATAAGTCGTTATCTGTTGATGATCTCGGCGCTTACACTTGGGCTGAACTCGACGACCACACTCGTCGACCGATGACAACGGAAGAACGCAAAGATTTATCGTGTCTTCCTCAAGGGGCCCGTGTCTTCCGGCTCGACAACCTTACTGCGCAATCCGGCGTCGATACCACGCGATATCCCGTTGATTTTGCTGGTTCTCAGTTCCGCCCAGCAAAGGGAGTCTGGAAAACCGGTCGCGACGGAATGACGCGTCTCATTGCAAGTAATCGTGTTGCACTGACCGGCGAGACGCTAAAGTACGTTCGCTTCTTTGACGATTTCTGTGTTTCGCCACTGGATGCAAAATGGGATGACACTGTGATTGCTGGGTTTGGCGAGAAGAAGCTTTACGTGGTTCAGACGTCGCCAAAAGTCGTCCAACGCTGCCTCTTGATGACCACCGACCCCGGCGACCTCGTCCTCGATCCCACCTGCGGCTCAGGCACCACCGCCTACGTCGCCGAGCAGTGGGGCCGCCGCTGGATCACGATGGACACCTCGCGTGTGCCGCTCGCGCTCGCACGCCAGCGGCTGCTCACGGCCACATACCCGTGGTACACGCTCAAGGACCCGTCACGCGGCCCGGCCGGTGGCTTCGTGTATTCGCGCAAGCAGAACAAGCGCGGTGAGGAGGTGGGCGGACTGGTGCCGCACATCACCCTCAAGAGCATCGCCAACGACGAACCGCCCACCATGGAAGTGCTCGTCGACCGGCCCGAGGAGGAGAAGAAGATCACTCGCGTCGCCGGCCCGTTCGTGGTGGAGGCCACCATCCCCACCCCGGTGGACTGGGACGGTGACGGCGACAGCGACAGCGGGTCGGCGCCGATGGAGGCGCACGGCAACTTCGTCGATCGCATGCTGGAGGTGTTGCGACGCAGCCCCAGCATCAACACGCAGGACAACCGGCAGGTGGCCTTCGAGCAGGTGCGCCCCCCGGCCAAGGCGCTGGTGCTGAATGCAGAGGCCCTGCTCAAGGGCTCCGGTGATGCCGTGGCCTTCGTGTTCGGCCCCGAACATGGCGCCGTCAGTGAGCAGCTCGTCTATCAGGCGCAGAAGGAAGCGGACCGGAAGAACTACACGCACCTGTTCGTGGTCGGCTTCGCCGTCGAGGCCAACGCCCGACTGCTGATCGAGCAGAGCGCGAGCATCGGCATCCCCGCCACCTACGTGCAGGCCACCCCCGACCTCGTAATGGGCAGCCTGCTCAAGACCACCCGCGCCAGCCAGGTGTTCAGCGTGGCCGGCCTGCCGGACGTGGAGGTCACGACCCTCCCCGCCACCGAGCCCGGCGGCGAACCGCAGTGGCAGGTGCGACTGGTGGGGCTCGACACTTTCGACCCTGCGAAGATGGAGACCGACCACACCAAGGGCACCGACGTCCCCTGCTGGCTTCTGGACAGCGACTACAACGGCCGGGTGTTCCGTGCGACGCAGGTGTTCTTCCCGCGTACCGGGGCGTGGGAGGCGATGCAGAAGGCGCTCAAGGCCCAGTTCGCGCCGGGGGTGTTCGACCATCTGGCGGGGGATACCAGTGCGCCGTTCTTCGCCGGGGAGCAGCGGCAGGTGGCGGTGAAGGTGATCGATGACCGGGGGAATGAGCTTGTCGTCGTCAAGGCACTCGCGTGATTCTGTTCTTCATCGACGACTCGGGAAACACCGGCACCAAGCTCGATCACCCAGTGGAAAAAGTTCATTGGTTGGTCGGCATAGCGGTTGATGAGTCGTTCATACGTCCAGTTGATCACGCGATCCGTCAAACTTGCCAGCGTGTCTTCGGTCAGGCGGCCGCTGACCACTCCAAGTTTGAGGTCAAGGGCTCAGATCTTTTTGGCGGGCGTGGATGGGCCGAGGGGTTGGCAGTCGACAAACGATTGAGTTGCTACGAAAGACTTCTTGCCACTCTGCCTGAGTATCATGCACGAATCTTCGTGCAAGGCATCAACAAGCCGGGGCAGCAGGCTCACGCGGCTCGGTGGAAGCGTGAACCAGAGCATCCCTACACGCGAGCATTCCAATACTTGGTCGAGCGAATTGACGAATGGCTCGAGGGTCTGAATGACGGCCCCCGCGGACTTCTGGTTGCCGACGAGCAGCAAGAGACTGGACGACGGATGGTCCACCAGTTCAATAGGTGGGCACACGTGGGTACAGACACTGGATACAAAACGCGCCGGATAAAGTGTTTACTGCCGGCGCTGCACTACGTGCGATCCGTCGACAGCCGCCTCATACAACTTGCAGATTGTGTGGCTTTTCTTCGAAACCGATACCAGAAGGTCGTCGGGAGCACCCAAACGGACTCCGATGCGGCCATCGTGAATCTCTGGCGAACGTACTGCAGCCCTCATCTGGAGCTGAATCGCGTCTGGCCATGAAAAAGGCGCGATCGGGGATCCTCCCCGAAAGGAGGACGCTGGGGCTCACCGAGGCGAACCCACTCCCGACCGCGCCGATTTACAGGGCGTAACGCCCGTAAGATGAACCGTGTACGGTACACCTTGTATACGACAATTGTCGGCCAAAGGTTACGTCAAGTCAACTTTTTGCCTCTGCGGCTGAGTTCATGTCCTTCGAAGTCCCCTCCCCCATCCTCTGCTCGCCCTACGCCGAGCCCGACCGCCACTGGTTCATCCCAGAGGGCGCCACGCCCGTGGTGCGCACCACCCGGCGGCCGGCCTTCGTCTTCCAGCCGCGCGACGGAGAACTCACCTGGGACCTGTCGGACGGCACGCTCGCCAAACTCCCCGAGTATGATCGCGCCTGGGAGCTGACGCTCGTCAACCGGGTGCGCGCACGCGTGGCCGAGTGGCGCGCCGCCGGCTATCCGAACGCCACCGGCACCACTGTGGACCTGCTCGCCCACTGGCGACGCGATGGCCGTCACCAGCCGCTGTTCTTCGCACAGATCGAAGCCGTCGAAACGGTGATCTTCCTCGTCGAAGGTCGCGCCGACCTGCGGCAGGGCCTCAGCGTACCTCTCGACGAACCGACCGAGGAACAGCAGGCCGCCGGCGCCCGCGCCTTCCTGCGCTACGCCTGTAAGATGGCCACCGGCGCCGGCAAGACCACCGTCATGGGCATGCTCACGGCCTGGTCAATCCTCAACAAGGTCGTCAACCGCGCCGATGCGCGGTTCTCCGACTTGGTGCTCATCGTCTGCCCCAACGTCACCATCCGTGATCGGCTCCGTGAGCTCGACGTGGACGGCGGCGACGCCAGCCTCTATCGCACTCGCGACCTCGTACCGGCGCATCTCATGCCGCGCCTCGCACAGGGGCGCGTGGTGGTCACCAACTGGCATATCTTCGAAGCGCGCACGCAGGGCGTGGGTGGCGATACCAGCCGCGTGACGAAGATCGGGCGCGCCGTGACGCGCGTTGAACGTGTCATCATCGGCGACAAGACCACCGTCGCCCGAGGCGAACGTTATCTCACGCTCGCCGACTACACCCGACACGTCGCCAGTGGTGAAGTCGAGGAAATCGAACCGCCAAGCGCGAGCGGCGCGGGTGAACGGGTCAGTGCCCTCGTCCGCTGGACCCGCTACGTCGAGAGCGATGCCAGCATCGTGGCCCGCGTCCTCGGCCGAGCCAAGGGCAAGCAGAACATCCTCGTCCTCAACGACGAAGCGCATCACGCCTATCGCATCCGGCGCCCTGACGACGACGAGCCAGCCGACCTCTTCGGAGACGAGGAGCAGGAAGAGGCGTACGTCCGGGAAGCGACGGTCTGGATCGAAGGCCTCGATCGCGTCAACGCGCTCCGCGGCGTCAATCTCTGTGTCGACCTGTCGGCCACGCCGTACTACCTCGGACGGATGGGCCGCGACTCCGGGCGGCCATTCCCATGGTTGGTCAGTGACTTTGGGCTCACCGATGCCATCGAATCGGGATTGGTGAAAGTCCCGCAACTGGCGGTCCGTGACAACACCGGCGCCGATCGCCCGAAATACCACAACCTCTGGCGGTGGATCATGGGCAACCTGACCGCAGCCGAGCGTGGCGGAAAGAAGGGCAGCCCCAAGCCCGAGGCGATCCTGAAGTGGGCGCACGCGCCACTGGCCATGATCGCGGAAGACTGGGAGCGCGTGCGGACGGAGTGGACCGACAGTGACGAAACCCGGCCGCCGGTACTCATCATCGTCTGCCGCGACACCAAGCTGGCGAAGGCGACTTACGAGTGGATTGCCGAAGGCTGGTCGAGTGTCGAGGTACCCGGCTTTGCGCTCCCGTCTCTTCGCAATGCCGACAGCGACATCGTCACCATCCGTGTGGACTCGAAGGTCGTCGCCGAAACCGACAGCGGAGACGTCGCGAGTGGGGCGCAGGGCGATCTGGCCCGCTGGATGCGCTTCACGCTCGACACCGTGGGTCGCCGTCAGTGGCCGCTCGACTCGCAACAGCGTCCCCTCTACCCGGCAGACTTCGAAGCAATCGCCGAAAGACTCGGCAAGCCACTGCATCCACCTGGTCGCGATGTGCGGTGCATCATCAGCGTCGGCATGCTCACCGAAGGGTGGGATGCCAACACGGTCACGCACGTCGTCGGACTGCGACCATTCCAGAGCCAGCTGCTCTGCGAGCAGGTCGTCGGGCGCGCCCTGCGTCGCGCGTCGTACGACGTGGAGGACACCGAGAGCGGCCCGCGATTCCGGGACGAGATCGCGCAGATCCTGGGTGTGCCGTTCGAGATCATCCCGTTCAAATCGTCGGGCAGCACGCCGCCCCCGCCAAGCACCCGTCGACACGTGCGGGCTCTGCCGGAACGCGCCGCATTCGAGATTCAGTTTCCGCGCGTCGATGGATATACGCAGGCCGTGCGGAACCGCGTGGCGATCGACTGGGATACGGTGGCTGAGCTCGTGATCGATCCCGCCGACATCCCGCCGGAGGTCTACATGGCAGGCGGGATTCCCGACGCAAGGGGAAGCGTCAAGCCGATCGCACCGGACCGCGTCCGCGAACTGGCCCTCGCGCCGTACCTCGCCAAGCACACGCTGCAACAGAAGGTCTTTCTTGCGGCCACGGCATTGACGAAGACTTACATCGACACCTGGAAGTCATCACTGCCCGCGCATGTCCTGTTTCCGCAGATCGCACGCATTGTGCAGCGGTACGCCGAACAGAAGGTCCGGGTGATCGGGATTCCCAAGGACGTTCGTACGGTCTTTCTGGCCCCCTACTACGGCCTGATGATCGAACGCATGATGCAGAGCCTGCAGCCGGATGACTCAGCCGGCGAGACGCCCGAGGTTCCGAGATACGATTCACGCAGTGAGCCTGGTTCCACTGCCGCTGTGGATTTCTGGACCGGGAAAGACGTGCGCGACACCGTAAGATGTCACGTGAACTACATGGTCGCCGATACGAAACGATGGGAGCAGCAGGCGGCACAGTATCTCGACAGCAGCCCGTACGTACAAGCCTGGGTCAAAAATGCGGGCCTGGGCTTTGGCATCCCGTACGAGGACAATGGGATGCGACATGAGTATCTGCCAGACTTCATCGTCCGCATAGCCGGTGACGACGCGAGATACGTCGTGGTGGAGACAAAGGGTTTCGACCCGATGGCTGACGTCAAGCGGGCAGCCGCCGAACGGTGGGTCCGTGCAGTGAATGCAGACAATGCATGGGGTGAATGGTACTACCGCTTGATCCATCAACCGGCGGACTTGCCGCACCACCTCCTCGAGCTGAGCGCTGCCACCGCCGGTAGCGGCGAAGAGCAGCACGAGGGTCATCGCCCGTTGCGCAATTAGCTGATCGAGATGGCGCAACCGAGGGACCCGCGCGCGGAACAGCTTGCCCGCGCGGGGAACGCGCGAGAGGTCAGGCCAGCTCGGCCCACCGCCGTTCACAGGCGTCCACGTGGTGCTGGTTGTGCAGCAACGTGAACAGCATCATCTCGCGCACCGTCAGCTTTCCCAGCAACGGATGTGGCAGTCGGCAGGCGTCGAGCTCCGACTCCGTCCATCGTTCCATCGCCTGCGTCAGTCCGCGTAGCGTTTCCGAGTGCGCATCCATGATCTGATTGCGGCGCACGTCATTCGCGATGGCGTGGTCCGGCGGCGGCGTAAACCGGCCTGCAGTGCCGCCGGCCGCCAGAGCCTTCGAGTACTGCGCCTCGAGCGATTCGATCGATCGTGATGGCTGTGCCGCCTGGCCAAACATCATCCGCAACGCCATCCGCGGAACCCGGAGTACAGGAAGCAGCGGCGTCATCGATCGGGTCAGGTGCCGAACATGCTCCGCCGGCGACCAATGCACGCCAATCGGAGCGAAGAACGCGGGCGTGCTGAAGCCGGCCCAATACTCCACGCCAACTTCGTGCGCCGCTTCGAGTGCCTCGATGATCTCGCGACGGTTGGACAAGGTGCGTCCCGTGATGACGTACGGCAGCGTGGTGCTCATGTGGCCAAGTCCGGGTGACACGTCCGAAGGCGTTCTGCGCCTGAACCTAGCGCGCCTGGGATGACCGCGCCGTCAGGTGTTCCGAGTGGTGCGGGCGGGCAGCGAGCAACAGTGGGGCGCACACCGGAAGAGCGCTGATTGCGGCGAACTGATACGACCTGGCCCGATTCCGTTGCTCAGCTTCCGGTCGTTGGTTGGTTGGCCGGAACGGGCGAGATTGCGGTGTGATATGTCATCACGCGAGACAAACCGGTTCCGCATCCTCTCCTCACCACGCCGCTTCGTGACCGCTCTGCCCGCCATCGAACGTTTCCGGGAATTCCGTCGTTCGCTCGGCCGAACACCGCGCCTTCATAAAGCCAGTATTAAGGCACGAGGAGTACAGTTTGCCGTCTTTTCGACTGATGACCCGGGATTCGGGAAACTCCCGATCGTCTGCGTGAACGGCGGACTCATCTTCGATCACAAGCTCCTCTGGCCCGCGCTCTCGCCACTCGCCGCCCAGCGCCAGCTCATTTTCTACGACCAGCGAGGCCGCGGGGCGTCAGCGGTGCCCCCAGCCCCCCGCGCTGCCCGCGTCGAGTTTGACGCCACCGATCTGGCGGAGCTGCCGGGGCAGCTTGGATTGCAGCGTTACCACCTGCTCGGGCACTCATGGGGCGGTGGAATCGCGATGCTATCCACGCACCACAAAAGCGACTCTGTTGCATCGCTCGTTCTGCTGAACCCGGTTGGGCTCACCGGCGAGTGGATCCC
>JANNEV010000162.1:0-2300 GCA_031379145.1 Gemmatimonadaceae bacterium | reverse complement strand
CGGCTCCCGAGGGTGGCGGCCGCGGCGGCCGCGAGGCGCGTGGTCATGTCCTCGATCGTCGACGCGGTCCACAGATCCACGTAGAGGACCGGCTCGCCCGCTTTCACCAGTTCGTCGCGAACGGCCAAAAGGACGGAGGTCTTTCCCATGCGTCGGAGCCCCGCGACGACGACGTGGCCGCGGGGCGTCCGCAGGCTCCGCGCGATCTCGGTGCGCTCGGTCTCGCGATCGGTGAAGTCTTCGCCGAGCACTGCGACCCCGCCGCCGGCAAAGCGATTGTGGGCGGTGAGCGGGTTGGCTTTGGCAGGAATCAGTCGGGGCGTCATTGAGAAGGTCTGGGCCGTACAGGGAAAATAGGTAGCATCTACTCCCTGAAAATAGGTATCAAACAGGAAGGTCGCAACTGCGCCCTTCCTGAGCCTTCCGCTTCCTGCGGCTTCCTACCCCCCTTCCCATGGCTTCGGCTTCCCATTCACGCAACGAGCCGATCCGTCGTCGCCGAATCCCCCCGAGCAGGGGAGCCCGCCCGAAGGGCGGCGTCCTGTTGTGACTCCGTATCGATCTGAAAGACGGACGGCGATACCGGGACAAGACGATCGGTACGATTGTTGCGCATGCTGTTGATCGCATACGGACGGTTGGCGCGCACCGCGAAGAGTGCCGCCTGTCGCGATCCGCTGTCTGGCGCGCTGGCCGCGCGGTCGGCGAGAATGGCCCCCCGGTCCCATTACGTCATGCGGTCGTACGACGGCTCGTACATGGCGTCGGCAATGGCCGCGGCCAGATCCTCTGGCGCCTCGCATCGAGCCAGCCCGTGGGAGAACGCGAACGCGGCCACCTGCATGGCGATCGCGTGCGAGACCTCGCGAATACGCTTGAGCTCAGGGAAGATCCGGCCAGCGGCGAGTTCCTCGTCGGTCACCAGGCCGGCCAGGGTTTTCGCTGCCGCGGCGAACATCTCGTCGGTCACGCGCGACGACTCGCTGACAAACACGCCGAGTCCAACGCCCGGGAAAATGTATGCATTGTTGCCCTGGCCAGGCACGAACGTTTGACCGCCATACGTGACCGGCGCGAACGGACTCCCGCTCGCAAAGATCGCCTTGCCGTTTGTGGCGCTGTACGCCTGTTCGGCGGTGCACTCCGACTTTGATGTGGGGTTGGAGAGCGCAAGAATGATCGGCCGCTCGTTGATGCGCGCCATGGCCTCGAGCACCTCCGTGCTGAACATGCCGGGCGTGCCCGAGACGCCGATAATGGCGTGCGGCTGAATGGCTTCGATCACGCCGAGCAGGTCGCTCACCGGCTCGTGCACGTGCGCGTATGGCGTTTTGTGCTCGGCAAGGTCCGTGCGCGAATGCTCCACGAGTCCCTTGGAATCCACGAACCAGCACTGACGTCGCGCTGTTGGGCCGGGCACCCCTTCCTCGCGGATGGCTTCGACCACGAGGTCACCAATGCCGATGCCGGCCTCGCCGGCACCGAGAAACACGATGCGCATGTTTTTGAGCGGGACGCCGGTGATGCGCGTGGCGGAATAGAGCCCGGCCAACGCGACCGCGGCGGTGCCCTGAATGTCGTCGTTAAATGTGCAGATGCGGTGGCGCCAACGCTCCAGCAGACGGAACGCATTCTGGTTGCCAAAATCCTCAAACTGCAGACAGGCCAGTGGATAGCGCGCCTGCACCGCCTCGATGAACTCGTCCACCAGCGCATCGTAGGCCGGTCCCCGCAGTCGTGGCGTAGAGCGGCCAATGTACGACGGGTCGTTGCGGAGCCGCATGTTCTCCGTACCCACGTCGAGCGACACCGGGAGGCACTTGGACGGCGGAATTCCGGCGCAGGCGGTATACAGGTTGAGCTTCCCGATGGGGATACCCATGCCGTTCGCGCCCAGGTCGCCGAGTCCAAGGATCCGCTCGCCATCGGTGAAGACGATCATGCGCACGTCGTCGAACGGCCAGTTGGCCAGCACCTCAGCCACTCGTCCAGCATCTTCGGCCGTGATGTACAGCCCTCGGCTCCGACGGAAGATCCGGCCCCACTCCTCGCACGCTTCACCGACCGTTGGTGTGTAGAGCACCGGCATGAACTCTTCCAGATGGTCCATGACCAGTCGGTAGAACAGTGTCACGTTGCGGTCGTGCAGCGACACGAGATAGGTGTACTGCTCCAGCGGAGTCTGCTTGGAGCGCACCGCCGGGAGTACACGGGCCAGCTGTTCGGCCTGCGTGGTCACGCGCGGCGGCAACAACCCGCGGAGCCCCAGCGCAACCGCAAAGATCGCCAGCGCGCCAAAT
>JANNEV010000113.1:0-7965 GCA_031379145.1 Gemmatimonadaceae bacterium | reverse complement strand
GCACGGCACGGCGGACCCGTGCTGGACCTATGAAGAGAGCGATCGGGCGTGTCTGTCCGTGCTCCCCGGGCGCAAGGCGGGCGTCGATGCGAGTGCGGCGGGGTGGGCCTCGCGCCTGGGATGCGCGGTCACCCCCGCAGTGGTGCGCGACCCCGATCGCAATGGCGACGGGTTGCAGACCGTGAGTACCACGTGGCGCGATTGTCGCGCGCCGGTGGTCTCGCTGCGCGTGGAGGGCGCCGGTCACACGTGGCCGAATGGCTATCAGTATCTCGCCGAGTCGTTTATCGGTCCCGTGTCGCGGGAGTGGGGATCGGAACGGATCTGGGCGTTCTTCAACGCGAATCGGCGCTGAGGGCGCGCGTGGAGTTTACGCGCCCAAAACCTGAAGTCCCGTGGCACTGGCCGCCGTGGCGAGTTCGCGATCGTGCGTGGCCATCACCACCGAGTCACCAGAGGCGTCTCGCCAGGTGAGCGCCGTGGCCAGGTGAATGGCGTCAGGCGTACCGAGTGGTGTCGGGAGTGGCTCACCGGCACGCCGCATGACCACGCGGGATATGTCGATCACGGTACACCCTTCGAGGAGCCGAAACACCGCAGCGCGACGATCGGCGACCTCGTCGTTCGAGCGTGTGCCTCGACGAGACAACCGATCCAGAGTGCGCAAGCACTCCACTTCTGTCAGCGCGATCGCGACCGCACGCTGCACCTGCGACCGTTCGGCAAGGGCCTCAGACTCGCCCAGCACCAAGCGCAGTACCACCGAGGCATCGAGGTAGGCGATCATCGCCCCGGCTGTCGCTCCTCGAGCAGCGCTTGAAGACTGTTCACGGGGCGACCAAGGCCCCCTCACGGCGGCGGTGGAACCGGCTCCTGCGCAATCGTCGTGCAGCTCTGGCGGGCGCACAATGATTGGCGGTCGAGTCTGTCGGCGGGTAGTCTTCCCTGTCCCCGCAGGCCGAATGCCCAACGATTCGCTTCCGCCATGTCCCAGCTGCGCGACCAGTTGCAAGCGACGTTAAGCGGCAGTTACACCATTGAGCGCGAGCTTGGTGGCGGTGGGATGTCAAAGGTGTTTGTGGCGGAGGAGACGCGACTCCGGCGGAAGGTCGTGGTCAAGGTCCTGTCGCCGGAACTCGCCCAGGGCATCAGCGTCGAGCGGTTCGAGCGCGAGATCCAGACCGTCGCTGCGCTCCAGCACGCGAACATCGTTCCGGTCCATACGGCGGGCGACACCAACGGGCTGCCGTATTACACGATGCCGTTCGTCGAGGGCGATTCGCTGCGCGCGCGCTTGGGCCACGGTCCAATGCCTGTGGGAGAGGTGATCGGCATCCTGCGCGACGTGGCAAAAGCCCTCGCGTACGCGCACCAGCGCAGCGTCGTGCACCGCGATATCAAGCCCGACAACGTGCTCATCTCGGGCGGCGTGGCCGTGGTCACCGACTTCGGCATTGCCAAGGCCATCAGCGCCTCACGGACGTCCGGTGGCGGCGCGACGCTGACACAGATCGGCACGAGCATCGGGACGCCCGCCTACATGGCGCCCGAGCAGGCGGCCGGTGACCCCGACATCGACCACCGGGCCGACATCTACGCGTTGGGCGCGATGGCGTACGAACTGCTTACGGGACAGGCGGTTTTCGCCAATCGCACGCCGCAGCGGATGCTCGCCAAGCACATGAGCGAGACGCCCAAACCGATCAGCGAATTCCGTGGTGATCTGCCGGCGTCGCTGGCCACGCTCGTCATGTCGTGCCTCGCGAAGGAGCCGAGCGCCAGGCCGCAGCAGGCGGCGGACATCGCGCGCGCGCTGGACACGATCACGAGTGGCAGCAGCATGCCGTCGATGCCGCCAGTGCTGCTTGGCGGGCCGGGAATGTTGCAGAAGGCGTTGGCGATCTACGCGGTTGTGTTTGTCGCGGTGGCCGTCCTCGCCAAGGCCGCCATCGTGGGCATTGGGCTCCCCGACTGGGTGTTCCCGGGCTCGCTCATCCTCATGGCCCTCGGCCTTCCGGCGGTGCTCTGGACGGGCTACGTGCAACGCGTCACGCGCCGCGCGATAACGATGACGCCAACGTTCACGCCAGGCGGGTCGCCTTCGATGACGCAGGGCGCGATGGCCACCATGGCGCTCAAGGCGGCACCACACGTGAGTTGGTACCGCACCGCTCGCGGCGGGATGTACGCGCTCGGCACGTTCATCGTACTCATCGCGGGTTTCATGGCCATGCGTGCCTTTGGCATCGGGCCGGCGGGGACGCTCTTCTCCGCCGGCAGCCTCAACGCCGACGACAAACTGCTCATAGGCGGATTCACCTTCTCCCCGGCGTCCGACTCTGCACTTGGGCCGATCCTCGCGGAAGGCGTCTCCAACGCGCTTGGGCAATCGCGGGCCGTGCGCCTGCTGTCGCCGTTTGAAGTCGCGACGGTGATGACGCAGATGAAGCGCACCGGCGACATCGTCGGCAATGATTCATTGGCCCGCGAGGTGGCTGAGCGCGCCGGGGCGAGTGCGATTGTGGGCGGCAACATCGTGCACGCGTCGAACGGATACACCGTGAACCTGACGCTGCGACGAACATCCGACGGCGCGTTGCTGGCCTCGTTTCCCGAAACGGCGGCGAGTACGAAAGAGCTGATCGAGGTGATGGATGCGTTGACGCGGAAGCTGCGCGCGAAGTTGGGTGAGTCGCTGCGGCAGGTGAACCGCAGTGTGCCGCTGGCACAGGCCACCACCTCGTCGTTGGAGGCCTTGCGCCGCTACTCCGAAGGCGCTCGCGCCAATGATGTCGACGGCGACTACGACCGAGCGGTGCGCGTGCTCCGCGAGGCGGTGACGATCGACAGCACGTTTGCCCTGGCCTGGCGAAAACTCGGAACGGCTCTCGCTAATGGGGCGTATTCCGTCGCCTCTCGTGACTCGGCGTACGAACGCGGCGCGCGCTACGCCGACCGGCTCCCGGATCGGGAGCGGGGCCTGGTGCTCGGGGCGTTCTACGCCAGCAATAACCGTGATCTCGCCAAGGCGATCGCGTCGTACGAGTCCGCGTACGCAGCCGACTCGAACAGCAACGCGGCCGCAAATCAGTTGATGAACGCATACGCGCTCACTCGTGACTCCGCGCGTGCGCTTCGGTACGGCCGCCGTCTGCTCGCAATTCAACCCACACCTTCGCAAGCCGGACTTCTCGCGGACCTGCTCGTGCGGACCGGCGATCCTCGCGCGGCCCAGGCGTTGATCGACTCGATGGCTCGGGGCGGCGCACCGACTGAAGAGCATCTGTTCATGCGGCAAGCGCGGGTATCGTCGGCATACGCGAGGGACATGATCGACTCGGTGCGCCCCCTTGGCGAAGCGATGCGCCGGTCGACCAATGCGCGCACCAGGCTGGAGGGAGCCGGTACGTTGATCCGAGAGGCGGAACTGCGAGGACAACCGACACGTGCTGCACAGTTGTTCGCGGACTTATTTGCGATGCGACGGGCTCAGGGCGTTGTTGATCCTGCGACAGACAGTCTCGCGCTCGCAGGTCTTGACATCGTCGTTCGAGGCCGCACGCCTGAAGGCGTGCGGCGTCTTGACGCGGTCGCCGACAAGCAGCCAAGCCTTGCGGCGGCAGACTTGTACGCGCGCGCCGGGGAGGTGGGGAAGGCGAAGGCGGTGCTGGCGCGGTACGAGTCCACGACGCCAGGAGGCGTGCAGGGGGTGGCGAGTCAATCCTGGCACGAGGTTCGCGGAAGCATCGCGCTCGCGGAACGGCGATTCGCCGACGCGATCCGCGAGTTTCGGGCCAGCGATACCGATACCTCCGGCGTCCCGGCCGTATGCGTAGAGTGTGCGCCGATCAATCTCGCCCGGGCATTCGACGCGGCGAACCAGGCAGACTCCACCGTCGCTACCATGGAACGGTATCTCGCCATTCCACCGCGTCGGCAAAACAACCTCTCTCACGCATATTTCCTGCGCGCGATGGTACACGAACGCCTCGGCCAACTCTACGAAGCCAAGGGCGACACAACGAAGGCCGTCAACAAGTATCGCACGTTCATCGCGCTCTGGAAGAATGCGGAGTCCGAGTTCCAACCACGGGTGGCCGAGGCCAGGCGGCGGCTCGAAAAACTGACGCCGGTGGAGAAGGTCCGGTAAGCTCGGTCGTCGCACGCTCGGTCAGCGATCCCTGATTCGTGGTGCGTCACTGCAGCGCTGGCGGAAACACCGCATCGACGGCGCGCCGGAATGACGGAGGGTCAATCGCGGGAAACCGAAACAGCTCCGGCTCCATACGGGCAAACTGAGCACGCACATCACCCGCACTGATCAGGCCGTGCGCCACCATGGCCTGCACATCCGCCAAATCGCGCGCATGACCGCGCTCGATCTTGGCGAGTGCCTGCGCCGAGAAATCATAGTGCCGGAACGTCACGCGCCCGATGCGGGCCACGACGGGGCTACGCTGCTCCCATCCGGACGGCACGGGAATGAAGAGATCGGGCGACGCGAGTTCCACGTTGAGGTGCAACTGCTCCTTGAGCATCGGGATCGCCCGCAACATCGCATCCGACTCCGGCCGCATCACCAGATCCACATCGATCGTAGTAGCGCGCCATCCCACCAACACCGCACTCGTGCCACCGACGAGGAAGACATCCACCTCAGCGGTCGCATGGCGCGCCAAGGCGGTCATAAACGCGTGAATACGTTCGCGATCTGCTACCTCGCGCACTGGGCCGCGCGTCGGAAGCTGGTGACACGTCGCAGCAGCGCGTTGTAGTGGCTGTGCGCCGCAGCGCCGTCGCGCGCCGACAACAACGCGTATAGCTGCAACTCAGCGTCGGCGATGGGATGGTCGACGATCAGTCCGACGTCGCGAAGTGCTGGCGCCGCAATCGAGACCAACAGCGACTCGATCGTGACCTCCCCCGCCGTGAGGGCGGCGAGCCCCGATTCAACCAGGTCGGCTCCGGGCAACTGTGCGGCGATCATGACCGAAGTCTACCGTGGCGGTGGCGATATGGCAGTATCGCTGGTGCCAGTCACCCCGCCCAGCGTCCGCGTGTTCAAGGGGTCTTGCACCCCCGACATCACGTACCCGTGCAGCTTGCCGGCGCTAGATTGTTCCCACTTGCTCTGGCGCGCTCCCGCCGGCCGTACCCAATCCAACCGCCTCCCCCTTGACCCAGCTGCGCGACCAGTTGCAAGCGACTTTAAGCGGCAGTTACACCATCGAGCGCGAACTCGGTGGCGGAGGAATGTCCAAGGTCTTCGTGGCCGAGGAGACGCGCCTCAAGCGCAAGGTCGTGGTGAAGGTGCTCTCCCCCGAACTCGCGCAGGGCATCAGCGTCGAGCGGTTCGAGCGCGAGATCCAGACCGTCGCGGCGCTGCAGCACGCGAACATCGTGCCGGTCCACACCGCTGGTGACACGAACGGGCTGCCGTTCTACACGATGCCGTTTGTCGAGGGTGATTCGCTGCGCGCGCGACTCAGCAATGGCCCGCTGCCGGTTGGCGAAGTGATCAGCATTTTGCGCGACGTGGCCAAAGCCCTCGCGTACGCGCACCAGCGCGGCGTCGTGCATCGCGACATCAAGCCCGACAACGTCCTCATTTCGGGCGGTGTTGCGGTGGTGACCGACTTCGGCATCGCCAAGGCCATCAGCGCCTCACGGACGGCGGGCGTCGGCGCGACACTCACGCAGATCGGCACGAGCATCGGGACGCCCGCGTACATGGCGCCCGAGCAGGCGGCGGGCGACCCAGACATCGACCATCGCGCGGACCTCTATGCGCTGGGCGCGATGGCGTACGAGCTGCTGGCCGGACAGGCGGTGTTCGCCAACCGCACGCCGCAGCGTATGCTCGCCGCGCACATGAGCGAGACGCCCAAGCCGATTACCGAATTCCGTGGTGATCTGCCGGCGTCGCTCGCCACGCTCGTCATGTCGTGCCTTGCGAAGGAGCCGAGCGCCGGGCCGCAGCAGGCGGCGGACATCGCGCGCGCTAATCCGAGAGGCGGAACTGCGAGGACAACCGACCCGTGCGGCGCAGTTCGGCGCGGAATTTCTCACGATGCGGCGCGCTCAGGGCATCATTGATCTTACGGCAGACAGTATTACGTCCGCGCGTCGCACCATCAACTTAAGAGGCCGCATGTCGGAGGGAATCCGGCGTCTTGACGCGGTCGTCGGCGCGCAGCCCGCCGGATCGCAAACATTTACGGGCGCTCCCACCAGCCTTGACATCGCGGATCTGTACGCGCGGGCCGGTGCGGTGGGGAAGGCGAAGGCGGTGCTCACGCGCTACGAGTCCACGACGCCGGGTGGGATACTGGGCGCAGCGAGTCACTACTGGCATGAAGCACGCGGCAGTATCGCGTTCGCAGAAGGGCGCTTCGCCGACGCGATTCGCGAGTTTCGGGAGAGTGATACGGACACCTCGGGCGTCCCGGCTACGTGCGTGGAATGTGCGCTGATCAATCTGGCCCGGGCGTTCGACGCGGCGAATCAGGCCGACTCCACCGTCGCGACCATGGAACGGTACCTTGCCATTCCAGGGCATCGGCTAACCGTCCTCAGTGACGCCTACTTCCTGCGGGCGATGGTCCACGAGCGCCTCGGCCAGCTGTACGAAGCCAAGGGCGACACCGCGAAGGCCGTCACCAACTACCGCACGTTCATCGCGCTCTGGAAAAACGCGGAGCCCGAGTTCCAACCGCGGGTGGCCGAAGCCAGGCGGCGGCTCGTGCAACTGACGCCGGTGGAGAAGGTGCGGTAGCACGCGGCGGCGAGCCGATTGTCGATGCCGCTATGCGTCGCCGCCCTGCACTGGCGTTCGCCAATCGTTCGTCAGACGCTCGTGGTGCCGCACGCGATCAAAATACGCCGGCAGGTCGAGCGTCACGCTCTCACCGTCTCGTGGTGTCCATGTGATAGACTCGCGATAGAGCACCGGCGTCTCTTGCGTTGGCCGCCATCGCTCGATGACCCGTGCGTCAAGGTCGACGATCCAGTATTCGGCGACACCATGGTTCAGGTACAGATCCCGCTTGGTCACCCGGTCCGTTCGCAGCGAGCTCAGTGACAGCACCTCGGCGGTGAGTAGCAGGTACGTCCCTGATGGCCAATCGATTGGCTGCCCATCCGCGTTGCGGCGCACCGGGATGACATAGACATCGGGTTGCACGATATTGTCCGGCGGAATCGGGACGTCGGATGGTGAAAGCATCGCCACGCCCACTGGCACTCGCGCGAGGAACTCGTTGAGCTGCCGCCACAGTTCCTGACAGGCAAACTGATGCGCGTCCCTCGGCGCGGGGGTCACCAGCAGCTCGCCATCGATGAGCTCGTAGCGCGGCCACGGCCTATCCTCGCGCATGAGTTCGCGCACGGCATCCGCTGTCCAGCGGCGTTGGATTGCAGGCATGGCCATACAGTGCTCGGCGGGAGGACGCGTTGGCAAGAGCGCACGGCCCAATCTGCGGGTCGAGCGCGTCATTGCCGTCACCGGATTCACGCGCGCGGGATCATTCGCTTCGTTCGCGCGGTCGCGGCGTGAATCGCGCCGTCTATCCAACCGATTCCACCGGTACTCGTGTTCCGCGTCCCACTATCGCTTCGACAGATCCCACTGGGCGCTGCCCAGAGCGGTGCGAGCGGCTTCGCGCGCCTTCTGTGAGCAGAAACCGTACACGAAATACGAATGTCCTATTGCGGCATCGTGCGCACCGTGATGCGCCCGCGCATTGTACGCACGGTCACGGGCGCCGCTGGGCCGGTACCGGGACCGAGGGTGCGAGCGAGCGACACGGTTCGCCCCGTTGTCAGGGCGACGGTCTTCAGTTGCAGCAGGACACCTCCCCGACCATTCACTTGCACGACGCCATCGATAGTCCCCTCCGTCGCGCGCAGGTCCAACGCCATTCGTTGGTGCGGGGGGAACTGCAGATCAACCGCGCCGCCAAACGT
>JANNEV010000089.1:0-5416 GCA_031379145.1 Gemmatimonadaceae bacterium | reverse complement strand
CCGCCACCGCCTCGGCCGCCGCGCCCGCCGCCAGGCGCGCCGCCCGGCGGACCACCCGCCGCCGCCGCTCGAGCGCCGCCCGGGGTGTTGTTTGGTCGCCCGATGTAGCCAACGGGGATCCGATACTCGGTTGGTCCCGTCGTCGAGCGCACCACGAACTCGCCGTCGCCAACCTGGGGACTGAGCGTGTACGCCACCCAGCGACCGTCGTTGGAGATTGTCGCGCCCTGAATAGAGCGCCAGCGATCCCAGTCCGCCTGCGTGAGCGCTTTCTTCTGGGCCGCGGCCGTGGAGGGATCGATGAAGGCCAAGACGACGGCGCCGAACAGGAGAAGCAGTCGATGCGAGTAGTGCGGAGTGGAGCGCATCATCAGGCGAAGGGAGTGTGGAAGGCAGCGCGGTGGGTGGCAGCTTCGTACCAGATCAGACGAAGCGCAACATGGCCGCTTCATCCGATTGGTGATCCGACTACATTCTGCGATCATGACTGGTCATGGCCCTCCCGCAGCATGAATCTGGCGCTCGAGCGCATTGCGCACCACGTGGGTACGCAGACGCACCTGTACCCGCTCGACCTTGCGTTGCAGCCCAATGCGCTGACGGTGCTCCTCGGCGCTACCCGATCCGGCAAGACGACGCTGCTGCGCATCATGGCGGGGCTCGATACGCCCAGCAGTGGACGGGTACTCGTGAATGGCAGCGATGTGACGGGGCGCTCCGTTCGTGAGCGCGACATCGCCATGGTGTACCAGCAGTTCGTGAACTACCCCTCGCTCACGGTCGCCGAAAACATCGCGGCGCCCATGAAGCGAAACGCCGCCAAGCGCGGCAACCAGACCAGGACGGAGATCGCTGCGAAGGTACAACGCATCGCGGCGCGTCTCAAGATTGACGGATTGCTCGATCGACTTCCTGCACAGCTGTCGGGAGGGCAGCAGCAACGTGTGGCGTTGGCCCGCGCGTTGGCCAAGGATGCGCCGCTGATGCTGCTGGACGAGCCGCTCGTCAACCTCGACTACAAGCTGCGCGAATCGCTGCGAGACGATCTGACACAGCTCTTTGCCGCGGGGGCATCAACCGTCGTGTACGCCACCACGGAACCCATGGAGGCGCTGTTGCTGGGTGGCTTCACCGCTGTCCTTGATGCCGGCGAGCTGTTGCAGTACGGACCAACTGATGCGGTACATCGTTGGCCGCGCTCACTACGAGTTGCCCGAGCGTGCAGCGACCCACCGATGAACTGCTTTGCCGGGAATCTGGTGGGCACCCTGAACGGAGCAGAGGTCACGATCGCGGGCGGTGCCACGTGGCCCATTCGAGCGGCGGGCACGCTGGCCGCTGGCGCTTGCACGATCGGCCTTCGGGCCGGTGCCGTTCGACTGTCGATGCGTGCAGACGATCTTCACGTGCCGGGTCGTGTGGTGCTGGCGGATATTGCAGGATCGGACACGTTCCTGCACGCCGACACCGCACACGGCCCCATGGTAGCGCAGCTTCCGGGCGTCGTGCTGCATGACGCCGGTGATCCGGTGCGGCTGTACTTCGACCCGGCGCAGCTCTATGTGTTTGGTGCCGATGGCACACTGCTGCACGCACCGCCGCACCCGGCGTCGGGGGCACACCGATAGCATGCCAGCAGACTGACATGGCCCGCATCGACCTTGATCTGGCGCACGCCTACGGCGCGGCTGCCTCCGGCGCAACCGCGAACGGTGCGGCGCCGCGCCACGCGCATGTTCTGCGCGACGACGACTACGCGCTGCGCCCTCTGACCATGCGCTTCGAGGATGGCGGCGCATACGCGTTGCTCGGCCCGTCAGGCTGCGGGAAGACGACCATGCTCAATCTCATCTCGGGGCTGCTTCAGCCCTCACATGGCACCGTGCATTTTGACGGGGTCGATGTGACTGCCTTGTCGCCCCAGGCGCGGAACATTGCGCAGGTGTTTCAGTTCCCGGTGGTCTATGACACGATGACCGTGCGGGACAACCTCGCGTTCCCCCTGCGGAATCGCGGCGTGCCGAGCCCGCTCATCAGCGCCCGTGTAGGGGCGATCGCGGAGCTGCTGGACCTCAGCGGGCAACTGGATCGGCGCGCGTCGGGGTTATCCGCCGATGCCAAGCAACGGATCTCGCTCGGGCGAGGTCTGGTGCGCGAAGATGTCGCGGCCGTGCTCTTCGATGAGCCGCTCACCGTGATCGATCCCCAACTCAAGTGGCAGCTGCGTCGGAAGCTCAAGGAGATACACCGTGAGCTGAAGCTGACGCTGATCTATGTCACGCACGATCAAGTCGAGGCCCTGACCTTCGCCGATCAGGTGGTGGTCATGATGCGGGGACGAGCAATGCAGACGGGGAGCGCAGCAGAGTTGTACCAGCGTCCTTCGCATCCCTTCGTCGGGCACTTCATCGGCTCTCCGGGCATGAATTTCATCCGGGCGCGCGTCGAGGCTTTCGCGCTGGTACTCGCCGGCCAGCGCGTACCGCTGTCCGCCGGTGGCGATCGGGCCACCCTGCGTACGGAATTTCCCGCAGGTGATTTTGTGCTGGGTGTGCGCCCCGAGTACGTGACACTGGCGGAGGCGCACGCGCCTGGCGCGCTGCTCGGTGAGATCACCCATCGACAGGATCTTGGCACCTACGTGCTGGTATCAGCACGGGTGGGGGTTGGGGCTGATACGGTTACGGTGCGGGCGCGTCTGCACGCCGATGCACCGACTCCGTCGGTCGGCGAACAGGTCTGGCTCGCGCTGGCCGGGTCGCAGAGCTGTGCATATCCACCGGCCATGTTCGACGAGTTTCTTGATGCGGGGACGCTCTGACATGGCCCGAAAGCCCGTGAATCAGAAAGCGTGGCTGCTCATCCTGCCGGTCGTGCTGTGCGTGGCATTTTCTGCGGTGTTGCCGTTGATGACCGTCGTCAACTACTCCGTCCAGGACATCATCTCGCCGGAACGACGGGTCTTCGTGGGGACGGAGTGGTTCGCCGCCGTGCTTCACGACAGCGATCTGCATGCCGCACTGCTGCGGCAGCTGGTTTTTTCCTTGTGCGTGTTGGTGGTGGAAGTTCCGCTCGGCATTGCGCTGGCCCTCTGCATGCCGGCCAGCGGCTGGCGCGCGTCCATCGTCCTCGTCATCGTCGCGATGTCGCTGCTCGTTCCGTGGAACGTGGTCGGCACGATCTGGCAGATCTTCGGACGCACCGATATCGGGCTGCTGGGCACCACACTCGCCAGGCTTGGTGTCGATTACAACTACGCCGGTCACGCGACGGACGCGTGGCTCACGGTCCTGCTGATGGACGTATGGCATTGGACACCGCTGGTGGCGCTGCTCTGTTTCGCGGGGCTCCGCGCGATTCCCGATGCCTACTATCAGGCGGCGCGCATCGATGGAGCGACCGCGCTTGCGGTGTTCCGCTATATCCAGCTGCCGAAGCTCCGTGACGTGCTGATGCTGGCCATTCTGCTGCGATTCATGGACAGCTTCATGATCTATACCGAGCCATTCGTGCTGACGGGCGGTGGCCCCGGGAACTCGACCACCTTCCTCAGTCAGTACCTGACGCAGAAGGCCGTGGGACAGTTCGACCTCGGCCCGGCGGCCGCGTTTTCGCTGATCTACTTCCTGCTTATCCTGCTCTTCTCCTTCGTGCTCTACCAGTGGATGCAGCGCGTGGGTCAGGAGGAGGGCGAACATGCGGGGACACATGGCTGACCCGGTTGTGGCGCAGGGCCCGCGACGGCGAGACGACACAAACACGCGGCCTCGACGGCGTGTCAGTGTGCGCTCGCTGTTGCTGATTGCATACCTCGTGTTCGCCATCCTGCCCGTCTATTGGATGGTGAACATGTCCCTCCGCACCAATCAGGAAATCGTCTCGGCGTTCAGCCTGCTTCCCCGTGCGCTGACGTTCGAGCACTATCGCACCATCTTCACCGACGCCTCGTGGTACTCCGGGTATGTCAACTCGCTGATCTACGTGGCGATGAACACCGTGATGTCGCTCGCGGTGGCGCTGCCGGCCGCGTACGCGTTCTCGCGCTATCGGTTCCTTGGCGACACGCATGTGTTCTTCTGGCTGCTCACCAATCGTATGACGCCGCCAGCGGTGTTCCTGCTGCCGTTCTTTCAGCTGTACTCGACGATGGGACTGATGGACACGCACCTGGCGGTCGCCATGGCGCACCTGGTCTTCAACGTGCCACTCGCCGTCTGGATCCTGGAGGGCTTCATGAGCGGCATTCCGCGCGAGATTGACGAGACCGCCTTCATCGACGGCTACAGCTTCCCGAGATTTTTCGTGACGCTGTTTCTCCCGCTCATCAAGTCCGGCGTCGGCGTGGCAGCGTTCTTCTGCTTCATGTTCAGCTGGGTCGAGCTGCTCATGGCGCGCACCCTGACGAGTGTGAATGCCAAGCCCATCGTGGCGGTCATGACGCGGACCGTGTCAGCCTCAGGCATGGATTGGGGCGTCCTGGCGGCGGCGGGGGTGCTCACGCTGGTGCCGGGCGCGATGGTGATCTGGTTCGTTCGCCACTACATCGCCAAGGGATTTGCGATGGGGCGGGTCTGATGCTCCGCTGGATGGCGTGGACACCGCCGGTGGCGATCTTCTTCGGCGTCATTGGTGCACTCCTGATCGGCATGACGGTCTGGGAGCTTCGGTCGCCCTGCGTTGCGCGGCGTGGCTGGCTGCCCATGGCCACTACACGAGGCGATCGGCTCTTCATCGGTCTGCTCGCCATGGCCTTTTGTACGCTTGCGTTCCTGGCTGCACGAACGCGTGTGATGACTGCCCTGGGTTCGAGTACGCCGCCGTCCATGTGGATCGGCGTTGCGATCTCCGTGCTGCTGCTCCTGCTGGTCATGCGAAAGGGCTGACCAACAGCTACGTTCGCTGTCGCGACTGGTACATCACTTCATCGTCTCGAGGACCCGTGCGCCGCTCATCCAGACTGACTGTTGCCGTGACCACGCTGGTTGCCATTGCCTGCGGTGGCGACGCACCCAAGCAAACGCCTGCGCAGTCGGCCGGTTCGTGGATCGACAAGGAATTTCAACCCTCCACGCTCTCCAAGACCGAACAGACCGCCGAGATGCAGTGGTTCGCCGACGCCGGGGCCAAGCTCACGGCCAAAGGCGTCAAGAAGATTTCGGTGGTGTCCGAGACCATCACGACGCATGAATACGAGAGCAAGACGCTCGCCAAGGCATTCGAGGCGATTACCGGGATCGCCGTGGCGCACGACCTGCTACAGGAGGGCGACGTCGTGGAGAAGCTGCAGACGTCCATGCAATCGGGGCAGTCCATCTACGATGGCTGGATTTCCGATTCGGACCTGATCGGCACGCACTATCGCTATGGCAAGATTCTGTCGCTCACCGACTACATGGCCGGTGCCGGCGCCGAGTTC
>JANNEV010000065.1:0-8651 GCA_031379145.1 Gemmatimonadaceae bacterium | reverse complement strand
TTGGCCATGTATTGCTTCAACACTTCGACCGGCGTGGCTCCCTTGACGAGCATCGCGCCGAGATTGCGAATGAGCGGGGACATGATGTCGCGCTGTTCCAGGGCAAAGCAACTCCCCACCGCGTCGGCTTCCTGACCGAGTGATCGGAAGAGTCCACCCACAACCTTGGTCTGCCGATACAGGTTAACGAGCCGCTCTTCGAGGTGACGCGTCAGCCGCATCCAGTAGTACAGTTCGAACTTCTGAGCGCGTGTGAGCCGATCACTTGGTCGGACCGCCGTGGCGTTGCTCGCGGCCGACTTCGCCATCAGTACCCCGCCTCGATGCGATGACGCGGGTCCGCGATCCGATGCAACGCCACGAAGAACTTCTTGACGTTCTTGTCGAGTCGACTCTCCCCAACCTGGTCGGTGTCCGCTTCCACCAGGGTGTAGTGACCGCCGTCCATGCGCACCTGCAGCTTCATCGCTCCGAGGGCTCCGCCGAATGACCGGGCGCGGGCACCTCCACTCTGCCGGGCCAATCCCACGGAGCCGAAAAACTGATCCGCGGTTGCCAGAACCTCGTCCGGGGTCAACGTGGTCCGATGAAAGTGACGCAAACTCAGGGCTCCTTCTTCGGTGTGAGCGCTGGCGCCGGGGCGGGACGCGCCGCTGCAGGTGCCGCGGATGGCGGCGCTTCCGCGGGCCGAGTCGACTGCGGCGTCACGATGTTGCCGGGTTCGTCGGCAACGCCAATGTCCTGCGTCCAGTCTTCTGTTCGTTGCAGCGCCTTGGTGGAATCACGCCGGAACTGCATGCTCATCGCCCACATGCCGGCGGTGACGAACATGAGATTGGTGCGATACGTGCCCAGCTCTCCCGTTGCAGAGAGCCCATTGGCCACCGTTTTGCGGTCCCGATTGGTCGCAAAGATCCGACCTTGACCGCCCTCGATTGGCGTGCCGGTCTTGATGTCGTTCACGACGACACGCCAATGAGTCGGTTCCAACGCGCGCACCGGCTTCTCTTCCGGGGACACCCGGATCACGAAGTCGTCCGTCTTGAACCGCAGTTCACCACGAGGTGGAGTTGCGGCGTCACAGGCCGAGAGTAGAGCCGTGCCGACCGCGAGCGCAACACCGAGTACCCCCCGCACATCACCACGAAGATCACGACGAATGCGTGCGCGCTGTTCGGTCATTGATAGTATTCAAGTCCGAGGTGAGTGATCTGCTCCTCACCCATCAGGTGCCGGAGCGTGTTCTTCAGCTTGGTCTGCTGAATGAAAAGATCGTGCTCCGGCTGCAGCCCGACCGCCGTCTGCGGCGATTTGTAATAGAAGCTTAACCATTCCTGAATGCCCTTCATCCCCGCGCGCATGGCGAAGTCGCTGAACAACGCCAGGTCGAGCACGATGGGCGCCGCAAGAATCGAATCACGGCAGAGGAAGTTGACCTTGATCTGCATCGGATAGCCGAGCCATCCCTTGATGTCGATGTTGTCCCAGCCCTCCTTGTTGTCGCCGCGCGGCGGGTAGTAGTTGATCCGCACCACGTGCGCGAAATCCTTGTAGAGCTCAGGATACAACTCCGGCTGCAGAATCGTGTGAAGCACGGACAGCTTGGATTCTTCCTTCGTCTTGAACGAGGCCGGATCGTCGAGACCTTCGCCGTCGCGATTGCCCAGGATGTTCGTGGAGTACCAGCCTTCAAGCCCGAGCATACGCGCCTTGAGGCCCGGCGCGATAATCGTCTTCATCCACGTCTGACCGGTCTTGAAGTCCTTCCCGGAAATCGGCACACCCTTCTTGTTGGCCAAGTCAATCAGCGCGGGAAAATCCGCGGACAGGTTTGGCGCACCGTTGCAGTACGGAATGCCTTCCATGATGGCCGCATAAGCGTACAGCATGCTGGGAGCGATGGCTGGATCGTTGGCTTCCATCGCAGCTTCGAACGCCTCGATGGTCTGATGCTGCGGACCGGCAACGATGAAGATTTCGGTCGAACCACACCACACCATGGCCCCACGCGTTGCGCCGCTGCTGGCCATGAAATTGCGAATGTCCGCGCGCAGCTGTTCGGCCAGATCCCGCTTGTTCTTGCCGGTCTTGACGTTCGTGCCATTGATGCGCGTGACATAGTGGTTCTCGAATACCGCGGGCATCGGCGTGATGGACTTCAAAAAGTCCGCGATGGGATCGAGATCGGACTTCTCCAGCACGCCGGCCTTCGTCGCCGCCGTGAATGCGTCGTCATGGAACGGGTCCCACGCCGCAAACACGATATCGTCGAGCGCGGCGAGTGGCGCGAAGTCCTTGATCAACGGACTGCGCGCTTCGGTGCGCTTGCCCAGCCGGATCGTGGCCATCTGGGTCAGCGAGCCGATCGGAACAGACAGCCCGCGACGGACACGCTCGACACCGGCAATGAGCGTCGTCGAGACCGCGCCCAGTCCGGGGGTAAAGATGGCCAGCTTGCCCGTTGCCGGGGCAATCGACGCGGCGCCGCCGCGAGACGAATCGGTCACTGAGTGGATTCTCCCTGAGAGGTCGTACGATAGACGTAGAGCATGCGCTGGACGGCGGTGATCCATGCGGTCACCGACAACAGCGTCACGATGAAGGCCAGCACCCAACCATTCAGCGCCAAGCCGAAAAATGCCTGTGGCGCCGACAGCAGCGTTACTCGTTCCGGCCGCTGCAACAGCCCGACTTTGGCGTCGAGCCCAAGGCTCTCGGCGCGCGCGCGGGTATACGAGGTAAGGAACGTCCCGATCAAGCCGAGCAAGGTGATCACCAACAACGTCGGATTGGCATGGACGGGATTAATGGCGTAGAAGACCACCAATCCGCCGAGCACGCAACCATCCGCGACGCGATCGAGCGTCGAGTCGTAGAAGGCGCCGAACACCGTGCTTCGACCTGTGCGACGCGCGACCGTGCCATCGAGCACGTCAAACAGCGCGGTCAGCCCGAAAAACCAGCCGGCGGTGCGGATGTGCCCGCTCGCAAAAATTCCGCCCGCGATCACGGTACACAGCGTACCGATCGTCGTGATCGTGTTGGGACGGACGCGACGGCGCACAAGCCAGTCGGCGATCGGCTCGATGAGCCGCAAGTAGCCGCGCTGGATCGCGCTCCATAATGATTGCATCGAGACTGACGCTGGAAAGTGACGGACCGGAACCGCGCTCCAGCGTGCCAGAGGCCGCCAGAACGAACGGCCGGACGCACTGTCCAACCGCAGGAGGGTGTAGCCCTAGCAAGCTAGGAGCAGCCACCCCTTAACGGTAGAGATAAAATCGCCGTACATCGCGTTCATAGGCCACGATCGCCGGCAGCTGGCGGTCCATGACGGCGTCCGGATCAGCCCCAGCCAGAATCGCCTCTCGCACCCGCGCCGCGCCGAGTCGCTGGTCGAATCCGCGGTCGGTGATCGTGAGCGAGTCGCGATTGAGACGGTTCAGCGCCCAGAGCAGCGCCGCGCCAACACGAGCCGGCTGCAATAGATCGCGGTTGGTGACCTCGATTCGGAGACCGGGGATCGACCGACCGGCGTACTTCCCGTCGCCTGGAGTGGTCGGCGTAAACCGCTCTGATCTGAAGCGTACGCCGGTGAGCGCCAGGTCTTCCAACAACCGCGCCAGCGTATCCGCCCGGAGCCACGGAGCGCCGATGCGTTGGAACGGCTCGTTGGTTCCGCGACCCACCGACACGTTCGTGGCTTCAAACGGCACCAGCGCGGGATAGAGCAGCGCGCTGGTCAGCGTTGGCAGGTTCGGCGACGGCCTCACCCACGGGAGTGCGGTTTCGTCATACCACATCTGGCGGCGCCAGTACTGCATCGGCACCACCGTGAGTCGGGTGCCGAGCTTGAGCTGCGACTGAAAGAGGCGCGCCAACTCGCCCATGGTCAGTCCGTGACGCAATGGCAGCGGGTACAGCGCGAACCCGTTGGCCGGACGAGCCGGCGTGGACTCCTCCGCGTTTGCCAATGCGGAGTCCAGCATCGTACCCTCCACCCGCGTACCGGTGAGGGGATTCGGTCGATCCAGGACAATCACCGGTATGCCTCGGCGCGCGCCCGCGCGCATCGAATACAACATCACCCCGACATAGGTCCAGGTCCGGGTCCCGATGTCCTGCAGATCCACCACCAGCACGTCGACATCCTTCAGCAAGCTGTCAGGTGGGGCGATAGTCGTACGCTGATAGAGCGAGTGGATGGTCAGACCGGTGCGCTGGTCGACCTCGTCCGCCAGGTCCTCTCGGTCGGCCGTCCCGGAGACGCCATGCTCGGGCGCGAAGAGGCGCACGAGCTTCACACCCGCTCGCACCGCTCTCGGATCGCCGCTCAACAAATCGATGGAGCGTCGACCCTTCTCATCCACCCCGGTGTGATTGGTCACCAGCGCCACACGCTTGCCGGCCACGAGCCCGATGCTATCGTCCATCAGGACCGAGATTCCCGGTCGGACCTTTCGATTGAGACGCAACGGCATCCCGTCAGGTCCCTCATCGGGCGTTGGGCGATTGTCGGGCTGGTTGTTTCCGGCGCATCCGGCCAACACGATCGCGGCCAGAGCCACGCGCATCAATCGCGACCGTGCTTGCCGGTTCGCGAACGACGTCGATGACGTGCTGGTACTCCCACGCCGCGCTCCTTCGAGCCTTCTTTCGAGATGCGTCACGCACTCCTCCCGGTAATGCCCGCGCGACGTGATGCCGCGCGGGCCCTGCATGTTGGCGAACACATCACTCTCGGCCCGCCCTACGTGTCCTCGCTCAAGCGCTCTGCGCTCGCCCTGCTCTGCCTGACATCGGCCCTCGGCTGCGCCACCACCAACGTCTCCACGTCCCCGCCGTCACGCCCCGGCCCCCGGATGCAGCGCGCGGCCCCGCCACCACTGTCTCTGGACCCCGCGACACCGCTTCCCACTGCGCACCGACAGTGGATTGATCGAACCCTCGCCGAACTCACGTTGCGCGAGCGGGTCGGACAAATGGTGATGATCTGGGTTCTTGGTGACTTCACGAACGCACGCGAACCGGGCTTTCTCAAGATCACCGAGCAAGTCGAGCGCGACGGCGTCGGCGGCCTGGTCATGTCGCTCGGCTCACCGATCGAGGTGGCCGCGAAGGTGAACTACTTACAGGGACGTTCCAAGATTCCGCTCATTGTCGGCAGCGATGTGGAGCCGGGGTTGGGCCGACTGGAAGGAGGGTTCTTCTCACCGACCTATCCCAGCGCAGGCACCGCGACCGTGCTGCCGAGCAACATGGCCATCGGGGCCACAGGTCGAAGTGAAGACGCCGAGGCCGCTGGGCGCATTACCGGCATCGAAGCACTCGCCATCGGCATTCACATGGCGTTCGCGCCGGTGGTCGACGTGAACAACAATCCGAGCAATCCTGTCATCAACGTACGTTCCTTCGGCGAGGAGCCGCAGATGGTGTCGCGCCTGGCTGCCGCCTTCGTGGCGGGCGTGCAATCGGCCGGTGTTGCCGCGACGGCGAAGCACTTTCCAGGGCACGGCGACACCGACACCGACTCGCACCTCGGGCTGCCGATCATTCCCGTCGCGAGAGCGCGACTCGACACGGTGGAACTACTCCCGTTCGCTGCCGCCATCCGCGCTGGCGCAGCGGGAATGATGACCGCGCATATTGCCTTGCCCAATGCCTACGGCGATAGCGTTCCGGCGACCCTCTCCTCTCGTATCCTGACGGGGCTGCTGCGAGACTCGCTCTCGTTTCGGGGCACAACGATCACGGATGCCATGACGATGGATGGCCTCGCTCGCGGATACGGCGTCGAAGAAAGCGCGGTGCGGGCGGTCGAAGCCGGCAACGACATTTTGTTGATGCCGCCCGACGTCCGGCGCGCCATCGACGCGGTGATACGGGCCGTCGAAACGGGCCGCATCACGACGGCGCGCATCGACTCGAGTGTACGCCGAATCCTCGAACTCAAGCTGCGCACTGGAGCAATTGCACGGCCGGTGGTCTCGATCGACAAGTTGCGGGAGGCCGTGGGAACCCCGGAGCATGCGGCGATCGCCAGCGGCATCGCGCAGCGTGCGATCACATTGCTGCGCGACAGCGCATCGCTGATTCCCTTTCCCCGCGCGGCGTCTGTCCTTCTCCTGACGTACGCGGCCGACGCCGATGTCGCCGCGGGTGTGGCCTTCGCCGCGGAAATGCGGCGACAAGGAACCCAAGTACGCACGCTGCGCCTGTCACCGCACGCCAGTCCAGCCGAACTTGACTCGCTCCTCTCCGCCGCGCAAACGTTCGATCGCGTCGTCGTGTATTCCTACACGCGCACGCTCGAGGGCGAAGGTCGACTCGCGATTCCAGCTCACATCGCCGCCTTCGTCGGACAGATCGGGTCCACGGGAAAGCTCACGATGGTGGCGGGCGGGAATCCGTACCAACTTCGCCAAGTACCTCACGTGTCCACCTATATCGTGACCTATGGACGTGGCGACGCGCTGGAACGTGCTGCGGCGCGCGCGATTTACGGGACAGCGCCGATCACCGGGCACGTACCCGTCTCGCTCCCCGGATTCTTCCTGAAGGGGGCTGGGCTGATGCGAACACAGTCGGGGACACCATGATGGGACGCCGACAGCTGCTCAGACTGGCCAGCGCCGCGAGAGCGCTTGCTGGATCGCTCATCATCGGGCTCGCGTGCGCGCGGAGCGCTCGCCCCGCTCCGACCGTGTCGACGTCGTCGGCTCCGATTGCGCGTATCACCGCCCTGCAGGACAGCCTGCGAACGGTTCTCGATCGTGCGATTGCGGACGGAGCGTTTCCGGGAGCGTATGTGGCCGTTGGTAACGCCGACGGCGTACTGGCGGAGTACGGTGCCGGACAGCTCGATGCACAGGACTCAACTCGGCCAAGCGCCACGACCGTGTGGGATCTGGCGTCACTCACCAAGGTTGTTGGCACCACGTCAGCGATGCTGCAGCTGGTCGGCCAGCGCAAAGTGGCGCTCGATTCCCCGGTGGTTCGCTACCTCCCTGAATGGCACGCTGCTGGCGCGGATCGCGTGACCGTGCGGCAGTTGATGACGCACTCGGCCGGACTGCCCGCGTGGCGCCCGTTTTACAAGGAAGCCGAAACCGCCGCCGAGGCAATTGGACAGCTGTTCGGCACAGGGCCGGACACGGTTCCCGGAGCGCGGCTCCTGTACAGCGACTTGGGATTCATGCTACTGGGCAAGCTGGTGGAGCGCGTCTCCGGCGAGCCGCTGGCACAGTACGACGCGGCGCACGTCTTCGCGCCACTACGCATGACTGACACGCGATACCTGCCCCCCGCCAACTGGCTCGCACGCATTGCGCCCACCGAACAGGATCCGTGGAGACAGCGCAAGCTGCGCGGCGAGGTCCACGATGAAAACGCTTTCCGAGTAGGAGGAGTATCCGGACACGCCGGGCTGTTTTCATCTGGGCGGGACCTCACGCGGTTTGCCCGTCTGTACCTCCAGAACGGAACGCTCGACGGTCAGCGCGTTTTCGACGCCACGACGGTCGCGGAATTCACACGAGTACAGGACTCGACCGTCTCCAGGCGAGCGCTCGGATGGGAGACGCCCACCGGCGGCAACTCCGCCGGGCACCGGCTCTCTCCGGTGGCGTTCGGTCATACGGGCTTCACGGGGACCTCACTCTGGATGGACCCCAAGCAGGGTCTTTTCGTCCTGCTGCTGTCGAATCGCGTGAACCCGACTCGCGAGAACCGCAAGATCGGAGCGGTGCGGGTGGCGATCGCCGACGCGGCCGTGGGGGCACTGATAGGCCGCTAAGAGCCGACGGCTTGATAGCGCGGAGCCGGACGTGACGGGTTGTTTCTTGAAGGGGAGTGAACAAGTCGCTATTATGCGGGGTAGCAGGATGCGACATCGTAGAGCCGGGTTGCCGCGTGGTGCGGAAACGGGCAGCGATGCGCTCTATCAGGCCGACGCCATAGGCGGCCACATCGGAGGGCAGCAATGAGCACGATGCAGCAGCCAGAAGTCATGGTGGTCATTACGCCGGTTGCCGGGACCGAAGTGTTGAAGTTCATGGAAGCCGAAGGCGTGACGCCGGAACAGGGCGGCCTGCGCGTCTCGGTGATGCCCGGCGGATGCAGCGGGTTCAAGTACGGGCTGGTCATCGAAGACAAGCAGGCGGAAGACGACCTGGTGGTCGACCATGAGGGCGGCTTCAAGGTGTTCGTGGATCCGTTCTCCGCCCAGTATCTCGGCGGCACGGTTATCGATTACGTCTCGTCCATGCAGGGTTCAGGCTTTACATTCAAGAATCCGAATTCCACGGGTGGATGCGGCTGCGGAAGTTCCTTTTCCGCTTGATCACGTCGGCGCCGATCTCGGCGCCTCACACCACGTCACTGCCATGAGTTCCCAGGCCACCAGCACACCGGAGCCCTCGCAGTTGATGCAGGCCCGCGCTCTCGATTCGAGTCGCGGGCCTCTGCATATCGAGGCGCTTCCGTTTCTCAATCCCGACGGCGCTGCCCGATCGCGCGAGCGCATCCCGACCGTCATCGTGCAAGATCACGAGCCACTGGCTCGTCTGGTCGCCGGCCGCATCGCCTCGCTGATCCGATCCCGACCCGATCGCGATCGTCCGCTCGTGCTAGGGTTGGCCACCGGATCCACG
>JANNEV010000054.1:0-17211 GCA_031379145.1 Gemmatimonadaceae bacterium | reverse complement strand
AAGATCGATCGCGCCTTCGTAGAAGGCGTCGCTCGCGGCGGCTCCGACGCGGCGCTCGCGCGCACCATCATCGCGCTCGGCGCCACGCTCGGCCTGACGACGGTCGCAGAGGGTGTAGAGGATGAGGCTCAACGAACCCAGCTGTTGCGGCTTGGCTGTCAACTCGGGCAGGGGTTTCTGTTCGCGCGACCGATGCATCTGGCCGATACTCTGCAGTGGCTCACGAACGTCGCCGGCGACAGCGAGTCGTTACAAACGGCGATGCCGGATGCGGGAGTCGTTACATCGGTGTGACGGACGAGCGCTATATCTGGCATCATGGCAACGATGTTGCGCTCGGCTTTCCGCTTCTGCAGGAGATCGCTCGCGGCGTACCTGCTGCTGGCCGCAGCGGGCTGTGCGCGTGCATCAACCCGCGAGAACGGCGACGTCGTGCTGGCAGGGTCGACGTCAATTCAGCCGTTCGCTGAACGCTGGGCGGAGACGTATCACGCCGGGCGCGTCACTGTGCAGTCGGGCGGGTCCACGGCGGGAATCAAGGCTGCGCATGACGGGACCGCCGACTTCGGCATGAGTTCACGTCAGCTGCATGCCGGCGAGGCCGACGGATTGGTGCAGACCGTGGTCGCCCGCGATGGTATCGCGGTGATTGTACACGCCGACAATCCCGTGCACGCGCTGACGCTCGCGCAATTGCGCGCGATTTACGCGGGCCGCGTGCGCAACTGGCGCGAGGTGGGCGGCGTCGATGCCTCCATCACGGTCATCACACGTGAGGAAGGATCGGGGACGCGCGACACCTTCCAGGAGCGCGTGATGGGCGAGAGCGAACGCATCGCGAGCGCGGCTTTGGTGACCGCGTATTCCGGCGGCCTCCGCAAAATGATTGCCGAGGATACGCGTGCGATCGGGTATGTCACCTTCAGTCAGCTCAACGCTCGCGTTCATGCCATCGCATTGGACGGCGTGATGCCGACCGAGCAGACGATTCGGGATGCCAGCTATCGACTGCAACGACCGTTTCTGTTCTTGACACGCGGCACACCCACTGGCGCATCCGCGCAATTTCTGCGTTTCGTCCTGTCGCCACTCGGGCAGTCCATCGCCCGCGCCGAGGGCTTGGCTCCCGTGTCTGCCTTCTGAGAACACGTATGCGAGATCGTCTCATCGAGCGCGTCTTGTTGTTGGCGGCGACGTCGGCCGTAGGGATGCTGGCGCTCATCACCATCTTTATTTTTCGCGAGGGCTTGCCGGTGATGGTGGAGGAGGGTCCACTCTCATTCATCACCGGGTTGACATGGGCGCCAAGTCGTGGCCAGTACGGTTTGCTGCCGATGATTGCCGGCTCGGCCGTGGTGACTGCCGGTGCACTGGTGATCGGGCTGCCACTCGGGCTGGCGTGTGCGATCACGCTTGCCGAGATGGCGCCAGCACGTGCGCGCACCGTGCTCAAGCCGACGATCGAGCTGCTCGCCGGTGTCCCATCAGTCGTGTATGGGTTCATCGGCATGGAGGTGCTGGTGCCGTTCATTCGTGACGCGCCGATGCTTGGTGGCCCCGGCTACTCCGCGCTGGCGGCGTCGATCATTCTCGCCGTGATGGTGCTGCCCACCATCATCGGCATCTCCATTGATGCGATCGAGGCCGTTCCGCGCAGCTTTCGCGAGGGCTCGAATGCGTTAGGCGCCACGCAATGGCAGACGATCACGGGTGTGGTGTTGCCCGCAGCGCGTTCCGGCATTGTGGCCGGCGTCATTCTCGGGATGGGTCGCGCGATCGGTGAAACGATGGCCGTGATCATGGTGGCCGGCAACAGCGTGCAGGTGCCGCATTCGCTGCTGTCGCCTGTCCGCACTCTTACGGCCAATATTGCGCTGGAAATGGGCTACGCCAGCGGCGCGCATGCCCAGGCGCTCTTTGCCACCGGCATCGTGCTGTTCGTGATCAGTCTCGGCCTCAACGAGATCGCCGGGCTGGTGCGCAGCCGTAAGCGGGTGAGAGTCACCGCGCCTGTGGCGGCGAGCGGCGCGGATGCGCGCGAGGAACTACTGCGGGGCGGGGCGATGCGCGCTCGTGTCATGGAGCCCTCGCGGTGACCGGCCGGGTGACCGGCGATGGAATTGGCGACGGGACTGGCGACGCGCTGACTGCCTCCCGCGTACTGCTTGGTCCGCGCATCGCGCAGCGACTGGCGCGCGTCGCGTTATGGGGAGCCACCGCGCTCACCGTCGGCGTGCTGGGGTTCATCGTGGTATTCGTCATGCAGCGCGGCCTGGGCGCCATCTCCTGGTCGTTCTTGACGGACGTGCCGAGACGATCCGGTGCCGAGGGTGGAATATTCCCCACCATCGTGAGCACGTTGTATGTGACACTCGCGGCGGTTCTGGTGGCCACGCCACTGGGACTTGCTGCGGCGATCTATCTGGCGGAATACACGAACGAAGGGCGTCTGTCCGGGATCATCCGGCGTGGCACGGAGAGCTTGGCCGGAATCCCATCCATCATTTTCGGACTCTTTGGCTTTGCGTTCTTCGTCACGGCCCTCGGGATGGGATGGTCGATCCTGTCTGGCGGACTCACGCTCGGGGTGATGATTCTCCCAACCATCATCCGAACCAGCGAGGAGGCACTGCGCGCGGTGCCGCGCGAGTATCGGCATGTCGCTCAGTCGCTCGGTGCCAGCAAGTGGGACGCCATTCGGTCGGTGGTACTCCCAGTCGCTGCGCCCGGAGTACTGACGGGTACGGTGCTTGGCGTCGGGCGCGCGGTCAGTGAGACTGCGGCGGTGATCTTCACGGCGGGCGTGGCACTGAAGACGCCGACATCGTTGTTCGATTCTGCGCGGACCATGAGCGTGCACTTCTATACGCTGACGATGGAAGGTATTTCAGACGAGAAGGCATACGGGACAGCCGCCGTGCTGGTGATGACGATTCTCCTGATCAACGTGGTCGCATACACCCTGATGCACCGTTTCACTCGCAGTCTTCGGTGACCGCTGCGTCGGCGCGCGGCTCAGTGGCCACCTCGGCGCCAGACCGCATCGCGGCCACGGGTGTGTCCGTGCGTTACGGACAAACGGTCGCACTGCAGCCCACCGACCTTGTCATCGAAGCGGGCACGATTCACGGCATCATCGGCCCGGCTGGCAGCGGCAAGACATCGTTTCTGCGCACCATCAACCTGATGAGCGTGGAGCTCGACGGTGCCGACGCCACAGGCTCTCTTCGTATTGGTGACGACGAGATCCTGGCCGATGTCCGCGTGCGACGAGACCCCGCGACGCTGTCGCAGCTGCGTCGGCGCGTCGGTATTGTGTTCGCCACGCCGCAACCATTACCACGGTCCATTTACGAGAATGTCGTGTATGGTCCGCGCATCGCTGGTGTCCACGACCGCGCGACGCTCGACGCAATCGCGGAACGCGCGTTGCGCGCCGCGCACATGTGGGACGAGGTGGCCGATCGCCTTTCGCTCATGGCGACTCGTCTCTCCGGCGGCCAGCAGCAACGGCTGTGCCTGGCGCGCACGCTGGCGACGAACCCGCGCGTGGTGCTGCTCGACGAACCCTGCAGCGGACTCGATCCCATTTCCACCGCGCGCATCGAGGAGACGCTGCGTACGCTCAAGTCGCAGATCACGTTCGTGTTGGTAACCAACAGCATCTACCAAGCGGAGCGCGTGGCCGACCGGACAAGCTTCTTCCTGATGGGCGAAAGGATCGAGACCGCCGCGACGGCCGACCTGTTTGCGCGGCCGACGCGGGCCGAGACGCGTGACTATCTGGACGGTCGGTTCGGATGAACAGCGGCGCGGCGCCAGGCGCCAAGATTCGTGTCGCCGACTTCAACCTCTACTACGGCGTATTTCACGCGCTCAAGTCGATTCGCGTTGACATCCCCGCGCAGCAGATCACGTCGCTGATCGGTCCTTCGGGATGCGGAAAGAGTACCCTGCTCCGATCGCTCAACCGGATGAATGACATGATTGCGGGCGTGCGGGTCGACGGTCGAGTCGTGATCGACGACGACGACGTATATGGCGCGACCATCGACGTCGAGCGGCTGCGCCGACGCGTCGGCATGGTTTTCCAGCGGCCGAATCCATTCCCCCTCTCGGTGTTCCAGAACGTGGCGTACGGTCCCCGCTTGCACGGCCGCCCATCACGAGAAGCATTGGCATCCACCGTTGAGGCAGGGCTGCGTGGGGTTGGGCTCTGGGAGCTGCTCAAGGATCGGCTCGATGAGCACGCGCTTGCACTGCCCCCGGAGCAACAGCAGCGCCTGTGCATCGCCCGTGCCTTGGCCACGCGCCCCGAGGTGCTGCTGATGGATGAACCCTGCTCCGCCCTTGACCCGATCGCCACGCGACGGATTGAAGCATTGATGGGGGAGTTGGCCGATCGCTACACGATCGTCGTCGTGACACACAACATGCAGCAGGCGCAGCGCGTGTCGTCGCACGCCGGCTTCATGCTCATGGGCGAGCTGGTGGAGTTCGGACCGACTGAGCAGCTGTTCGGGGCTTCGCTCGACCAACGAACGGCGGACTATGTCGCCGGCCGATTTGGCTGACGCCTGTACACGAGCGTGGATTCGGCATAGTGACACCAGATAGTTGGACTGAAGAAGGTGGCCGCCGAGCGACTCGCGGTGTTCGCTGGCGAGGGGCCTGTCATCGCCAGTCCAGACTGGGGCGAGCATGCGAAGTACACGAGAGAGGGTGCGCGACGCGCGAACTGTCCACTGCCGAAACGACGCACCCGATCGCGCGAGCTTTCTACGCCGCGCGCGCGCGATGATGTTGGTGCTTCTTTCCGTACAGCGCTACGTCTGCCTCGCGAAGCAACACGTCGAGTGTCGTTGGCTCGGCCGGATCGAACTCCGCACAGCCGATGCTCATGGTCACTGGGGACGGGCACCCTTCGGCCTCACCGAGCTGCGCCAGCGCCTGCTCGATCTTGGACACGACCACGTGGGCGTTTGTCAGCGGCGTATCCGGCAGGAGCGCCGTGAACTCGTCGCCGCCGAGCCGCGCGACCACGTCGGTTGAGCGCAGATGTGACCGAATCGTCGTAGCGATGATCTGCAACACGCGATCGCCAGCATCATGCCCATACGTATCGTTGATGAGCTTGAAACGATCGGTATCCGCAAACAACAGCACGGAACGAACCCCGCGCCGCTGGGCATCGGCAAGCTGTTCGTTCCCGGCGAGAAAGAAGCCCCGGCGATTCAGCAACCCGGTCAGTTCGTCCCGTGTGGCCTGCGTGCGAAGCATCCGCTCCATGTTTTTGCTTTCGGTGGCGTCGCGCATGACGCACACCAGCCCGCCGGTGGGCAGAAGCGTGATGGACAGCCCTTGGGGAAACGCCGTTCCGTCGGCGCGCTGGCCGGTGACTTCACCACTCCACGCGCCGAGCTTGGTCACCTGCGGGATGATCTCGCGCTCAATGCGCAGCGCCTCCTCGGCCGGGAATCGCTGCGACCACGGCTGGCCAATGAGCGAGCGCGGCCGCTCCTGATGCACGCGGGCATACGCCTGATTGACGAACTCCAGGCCACCGCCAACGCTGATGATTCCCACGCCATCGGTGGTCACCGCGAGTGCGGCAGCGAGCTGTTGACGTTCGCGTTCCGCCGCCTTGCGCGCGGTGACGTCCCGCTGCACCGTGACCCAGGATGTAATAGACGCGTGGCCATCGCGGAGTGGCGTCATCGTGACTTCCAGCCACAATGGCTTGTCGTCTCTGGTGTAATTCAGCACCTCGCCCGACCAACTCTCGCCGGCCCGTAAGGCCGCCTGCATCCGGTCGATCGTCTCCGCGCTCGTGTTCGGGCCATGCAGCAGGTCGCCAGCGCTCTTGCCCAGCACCTCCTCATGCGTGTAGCCCACGGCGCGTGACCAGGCCGAGTTCACCCATGTGATCCGATGATCCTGGTCGCTCATCGCGATGCCCTGCTCCGTCTGCTGCATGACAACGGAGAAGAGGCGCAACTGCTCCGCGTCCTTTCGTTCCTGCGTGATGTCCACAAGGCTCGCAACCGCGGACCGCCGTGCGGCGCCGTTGTCGCCGGGAGACACGATCGCACGGGTGTTCAGCCGGAGCCAGCGTCGGTCACCGGTCTCGCAGCGAATACTGACCACGAGATCGTTGCACGGCGTGCCGGTGTGCAGGGTTGCCGCAAGCGGATGCCGTTGGCCGGCGAGTGATCGCCCGGCCTCGTCGCGAAGATCCCACGCGCCATCGAGCGTATGCCTGGCGCGCAGCTCTTCGTTGCTCACCCCCAGGATGCGGGTCGCGCTGCTGTTCCACGCAACCAGATCTCCGGAGTCCTCCAGCAGAATGACCCCCTCCGCGATGGCCTCCACCACGGAGCGATATCGCTGCTCCCGCTCCGCGATGATGCGCTGCATCGCCTCAAGATCGGACTGGTGTTGCTCGATTTCGACGTACTGGTCGAGCAGCGTCTGATTCTGCGCTTCGAGTTCGTCAGCACTTTGCTGCAAGCCGCGCGCCTGCGTCTCAAGCTGCAGGTTCGCGTCGCGTACCGACTGCGCGAGCATGCCCATACGCTGGGCTGTGGGGCGCAGGACCAGCAGCGCGAGCGCGCTCAGCACGCCGATGATCACCACCACACCCACACCCTGAAAGCGTTCGAGTGTTCGCATTCTGGCGCCGGCCCATGCGATCTCGTCCACGTTGATCTGATCGATCGCGCCGACATAGCGGTCGAGGAGTCCGTTGAAGGTGAGTAGATCGGCGTTGGAGAGTAGCCCACCGCTGTTCTCGACGCGACGCTGCACCATGACGTCGCCGAACGAGAGCAAGGCACCATGGGACAGCGTCGCGGTGTCGAGGACGCGCTGAATGCGCTGTGTGCGTTGATGCTGGCCGTCCGACTCCCGGCGGTGCGCCATCAACTGCGCGTGGCCATTCAGAAGCTCATGCCGGGTCCGCGCAAGCCGCTCGAGCCACTGCGCGCGCTCCGTCGGTGCCGTGGCCTGCACGGATGCGAAGGCACTGAAGGCGTACCGATGCGCGAGCGTACGCTGACGTCCGATGACGTTGGTTCGCTGCGGCACCTCCTCGAGTTCACCACTGATGTGATTGGCCCATTTCCATTCGCCGAGACACAGCGCCACGACCACGGCAAGGCAGCCGGAGACTTGTCGTCGAAAAGTCCGGAAGGGACCACGGGCGGAGAGCATCGGTTCGTTATTTGAATTGAATTCACCCGTCGTACCACCGACGTCGGCAGCAATCGATCATTTCAACGGAGTCTTCGACTGTCCGTCTCCATCGCGGGCACTACGCAATAGATGCTTTGGTAACTTCTGTCACAAACTGAGTATCGGGGGCAGGGCGCAGAACTTGAGGGGTGCCGCGGCCGTGACGACGTGCGGGTCAGCGCGAGCGCCCCTGTGCACTCGACGGTGCATCAGTGCCCGTCGGTCGCGATCCGGTACATCGCGCCGGTGGGCGTTGAGCCTGCGGTTCGCCGCACACGTCCGTTCGCAGCCAGATGCTCCAACAGCTTGTACACGGTCTCCACCTGGTCCGTGACACCTGACACATCCGCCACCTGGTCGGCCGTTTGTGGCCCCTGCGACGCACGCAGCGCCTCCAGTACCGCATGCTGAACGCCAAGCACCGCCGTGGCGGCCTTTTTCCCCGCCTCCACTCCGGGTTGGTGATAGGCGTTCACGTTGACCAACGAGGCATACAGTCCGACGGCACGTTCGTACAGCGCGATCAACGCGCCAACGCTGTGTGGGCTCACCTCGGTGAGTGTGAGCGTCATCGACTCACGCGCGTTCTGGTGCATCGCTTCGCGCGTGCCCAGCATGAACCCCAGCAGATAGTCGCCCGACGTCACACCCGGCTCGACTTCCAGTGCTGGGCCGGCCTGATCGGCCAGCACTTCGACAAACGTGATGAAGAAGTTGTGCACGCCGTCACGGAGCTGCTGCACATACGCGTGCTGATCCGTCGACCCCTTGTTGCCATAGACGGCAATGCCCTGCTGTACGACGTGTCCCGCCAGGTCCAGTTCCTTGCCGATGGACTCCATCACCAGCTGTTGCAGATAGCGTGAGAAGAGCAGGAGTCGATCCTTGTACGGCAGTACCACCATGTCCTTTGCGCCGCGGCCGCCTCCGGCGTGATGCCACATAAGTGCGAGCAGCGCCGCCGGATTCTCCGCGATGGTTTCGTTCCGCGTGGCCACGTCCATTGCACGCGCGCCGGCGATCAACGCATCGATGTCGATGCCTTGCAGTGCTGCCGGGAGCAATCCCACCGCGGAGAAGATCGACGTACGCCCGCCAACCCAGTCCCACATCGGGAACGTGTCCAGCCAATCGGAGGCGGAGGCCGTTCGCTCGAGTTCACTGCCGTCGCCGGTGACCGCAACGGCGTGCCGGGCAAAAGTGAGGCCGGCGTTCCGGTATGCTGCCTCGGCCACGAGCATGCCATTGCGCGTCTCCTTCGTCCCGCCCGACTTGGAGATCACCAGAGTCAGCGTGCTCGCAAGCCGGTCACCCAGACGCTCCAACACGCGGGCCATGCCGTCCGGGTCGGTGTTGTCGAAGAAGTGCGGAGCGAGCCGATCGGCACCGGTTCCCAGCGCATCGGCGATGAACTGCGGGCCCAACGCCGATCCGCCGATCCCAATGACCAGCAGTTGTTCAAAACGCCCCCCGCGCTCTGGTGCGATCTGTGCGCGATGCACCGCCTCCACGAAACCCTGAATTCGTGCCACCGTTTCCAGAATCTCCGTTGACATCGCAGGCTCCGGCGCCAGTTCGGGCGCGCGGAGCCAGTAGTGCCCCACGCGGCGCCCCTCATCGGGATTGGCGATCGCTCCGGCCTCGAGCGCCCGCATCGCCGAGAACGCATTTGCCATGGGCACCGTCATGCGCGCCAGAAAATCATCCGCGAATCGCATCCGCGAGATGTCGAGCGAGAGGCCAACCGATTCGGTGACGCACAGATGGGCGCGATAGCGTTCCCAGAGTTCCAACGACGTCATGTTCTTCTCCTGGAATTACTGTGCAAGACCGGCCGCGCGATCGGCGAACAGCAGTGCGTCGTCCGAGCGCACGCGACCGGCAGGAATGGTATCGTCGCCGCAGCGCAGACGATGGAGCATCGCCGACTTTGCCGCGCCTGTCACCACCCACAGAACGTGCCGAGCCCGATTGAGTACCGGATACGTCAGCGTCAGCCGGCGGCGGCCGGCGTAGAGGCCAGTGACCGCGACCTCACTCGATAGCTCGTTGAGCGCGGGATCCTGCGGAACGAGCGACGCGGTATGCCCATCTTCACCGAGGCCAAGATGCACCAGGTCCAGGACCGCCGGTGTCCCGGCCACTGATCGGACGACTTCGGCGTACCCCCGGGCTGCGTCCTCGACGTCGGGGATCTCCACTGGCATTGCATGCAGGCCGCCGAGCGGCTCCGGCAGATGATCGAGCAGCGTACGCTGCAGCTGAGTGAGATTGCGGTCGAGGTGTCCAAGGGGCGCAATCCGCTCGTCCACCTGCAGCAGATGTACCCTGGACCACGGCACATCCTGATCCGCCAGATAGTGAAGCATCAGCCCTGGCGTGCTGCCGCCGCTCGCAGCGAACACAAACCGGCCGCGCGCCGCCACCGCGTCACAGGCCAGGCTCGCGATCACATTCGCTGCTCGCCGGGCCACGGCATCGACGTCGGCGAGAATCTCCGTTCGCATCGGATCAGTGTCCGCCGGGTGCCGTCACCGATCAACCTCGTACCAGCCGCCAGGCACGAGATCTTCTGCTTCGTCCGGGCCCCACGTGCCCGGCTCGTACACAATCGGCCCGCCGTCATCGAGCACCGGATCCACGATGCGCCACGCCTCTTCGACGTAGTCCTGCCGCGCGAAGCGGAACGTCTCGCCGTTCATCGCATCACCGAGCAGCTCGTCGTACGCATCCGTCTCCGGGCCGTCATGCTCGTGAATCGCCTTCAGCTCGAGCCGGTGCCCGCTTGCCACATCAGGCTCGCGCACGGTGGCCCCGAGTGCCAACTCGAACTTCGGCCCGAGCTGAAAGCGCACGTAATTCGAATGCAGTCGCATGCCACCAATCGGCGGCGGGCGGCGGAGTTTGACCAGCACTTCGGTGCGCAGCTCCGGCATCTGCTTGCCGGCGCGGATGTAGAACGGGACGCCATGCCAGCGCCACGAGTCCACTGCCAGCTCCAGTGCCACGTACGTTTCCGTGTGAGAACGGGGTGCAACGCCGGGTTCGTCGAGGTAGCCGCGGAACTGCCCGCGCACAACATGCGAGCGATCCAGCGGTGCAATCGCCTTCAGCACCTTCACCTTCTCGTCGCGCAGCGTCTCGGTGTCCGCACTGCTCGGCGGCGGCTCCATCGCGATGTTCGAGAGCACCTGCAGCAGGTGATTCTGTACCACGTCGCGGATTGCACCGGTCGCATCGTAGAACGCGCCACGCCCCGAGATACCGAACGGCTCCGCCATCGTGATCTGCACACTCTCCACGTACTGCCGATTCCAGATCGGCTCGAGAAAGGTGTTCGCAAAGCGGAAGAAGACGAGATTCTGCACCGCCTCCTTGCCGAGATAGTGATCGATGCGAAAGATCTGATTCTCGTTGAAGGACTCGTGCACGATCGTATTGAGGCGACGCGCTGAAGCCAGGTCGGTACCAAACGGCTTTTCGAGCATCAAGCGGGCGTGGGAAGGTTTCCCATTGCGACTCAGCTGCTTGATGACCGTCTCGAACAACGTTTGCGGCACAGCCAGGTAGTGGAGCGGATTGGTCACATCACCGAGCGTGACATCGAGCCGGTCGAACATCTCCGACGATGAGTACTCGCCTTCCACGTAGCGCATGAGCTTCATCAGCTTCGGAAACGCCACCGGGTCTACCCCGCCGCCGTGCTTGATCACGCTCTCCTCGGCGCGTTTCTGCAAATGCTCGAGCGACGCACCGGTCCTCGCCATCCCAATGACTGGCACGTCGAGTACACCTTCTTTCACCATGCGCTGCATGGCGGGAAAGATCTTCTTGAACGCGAGGTCCCCCGTCGCGCCATAGAACACCAGTGCGCCCGACGGCATCGGCCTCACTTCTTCTCCTTGTGTCCGCCGAATCCTGCGCGCATGGCGGAGAGCACGCGATTCGCATAGTCGGCTTCGCCTCGTGAGGAGAACCGCGAGTACAGCGCTGCGGTCAGAACCGGCACTGGCACGGCCTCGTCGATCGCCGCCTTGATGGTCCAACGGCCTTCACCGGAATCCGAGACGCGTCCGGCGTATTCGGCCAGATCGGGCGACGCGATGAGCGCCTGTGCCGTGAGATCGAGCAGCCACGACGTGATCACGCTGCCGCGTCGCCAAAGTTCGGTGACGTCGTCGAGCGGAAAGTCATACTGGTAGTGCTCCGGATGGGCCAGCGGAGTGGTTTCGGCGTCGTGCTCCTGGTCGGCGCGACCAATGTTCGCGCTCCGCAGAATGCCCAGTCCCTCAGCATACGCCGCCATCATCCCGTACTCGATGCCGTTGTGTACCATCTTGACGAAGTGTCCGGCGCCGGCGGCGCCGCAGTGCAGATAGCCGTGATCGGCGGTACCGATGCGATCGTTGCGACCCGGCGTTGGCGGTGCGGCATCTTTGGGCGGAGCGAGCGTCGCGAAAATCGGTTCGAGATTCGCCACGGCGGCCTGCTCGCCACCAATCATCTGGCAATAGCCGCGCTCGAGCCCGAACACGCCGCCGCTGACACCCACATCCACATAATGCAGTCCGCGCGCAGCGAGCTCCTTCGCTCGGCGAATATCGTCCACGTAGTAGGAATTGCCACCGTCCACGATCGTGTCGCCTGCGGACAGGTGGGCCACCAGGTCCGCAATCGTGGCATCGACCACGCCGGCTGGCACCATCAGCCACACCACACGTGGCGTGGCAAGCTGACGGGCCAAGTCCGCGAAGGAGCCGGCGCCGTCCGCGCCTTCCTGCACCAGCGCCGCCACCGCCTCGGGCGACCGATCGAACGCCACCGCCTGATGCCCGTTTCGCATCAGCCGCCGCACCATGTTGGCGCCCATGCGTCCGAGCCCGACCATGCCAATACGCATCTCGCCGCTCCCTGAATCTGTGTTCGCATTCGCGTGTGAATCCGTCGGAGTGACGGGGTCAGCGTTCCTGTTCGGCGAGCGCAAAGCGCGCCGCGCCGAGCAGCGGCGCTTCATCGGTCATGATGATATGAACCGGCATGGCGTGCAGCAGCGGACTGAGTCTGCCTTTGTCACGGAAGCGATTCAGAAACGCGCCGTGCGCCCTGCCGCGCCACTCCGTCGAGGTACCGGTGGGCCCTTCCAGCAGTTTTCGTGCAATTCCTCCGCCGAGCCAAACGCCGCCCGTGGCCATGGTGGCCAGCGCCCAGTTGCCCGCTGCCGCGCCATACGCACCGAGGAACAGCAGGACGGCCCGCGCCGCCAGTTCGCTCTCGCCAGAGAGTGCCGCTGCACCAATTGCACCGGCGGCGGCCACCGTGGATGTGTCGATAGGGGTCGGCTCTACGCCACCGTCCGCGTGACGAAGAAAGTCGTAGACGTTCACCAGTCCCGGACCGGACAGTATGCGTTCCGCGCTCACTCGGCCGAAGCGCTGACGGAGAAAACGCAGCAGCTCGATTTCGACGTCATCGATCGGCGCGTAGTCGACGTGACCTCCCTCACTCGCCAACGACCGGGTTGGCCCGTTCCCTCGGAGCAGCGCGGACATACCGAGTCCGCTGCCCGCGGCGATGACGGCGACATTGCCCGCGCCCACCTGGCCCACCTGCAGCGGCAGCTGCGCATCGGCGCGGAGCGCTGGGACTCCCCAGGCAATCACCTCCACGTCGTTCAGCAGCGACACGCGCGACAGACTCAGCAGCCCACTGAGTTCCGCGCCATCGATGATCCACGGAAGATTGGTGGTGACGACGCGATAGTTGAGCACCGGACCGGCCACCCCGAAACCCGCTGCGATCAGCGTGGGCGATGCGTCGCCCAGGAAGTGGCGAATGATGTCGTTGAGCGAAGCGTGCTCGCGACTGTGGTAGGTCTCGAGCCGAGTGACCGACAGGCCGGTGGCGTCAGGCGCGAGGAGCGCCACATTGGTCTTGGTACCGCCGACATCGCAGGCAAGGATCATGTTCGGGACGGTGTGTGGTGTCGTGAGGTACCGGCCACGCGAAGTGAGTCGCGACGGCGGCAATCGGTTCCGCGCAATGGCGGCGGCGCCAGTCATGGCCTGTAACTCGACCCCGCCAGACGATCTGCAGACGCCGACAATCTATGTTGTATCCATGCGGACCCCGGGAACAGTACCGCCGGCACGACTGGCACGCGCTCAGCGGGATCCATCCGCCGGAGCGGCCCACACATGGCGAGCGCTCGACCTCAGGACTGAGTACTCGAACCGCATCAGTCCGTCGCGCTGGTGCACGCCGGCGGGCCTGCTGCTCGTGCTGCTGTTGAGCGCCTGCCAGAGCGACCGTATCGCGAGCACGTCGGCAGAGGCGAAGGCTCCACCACCCGCGAGTACCCCTCCCAAGAGTGTGCCCCCGCGCGTCGCCACGAACGTGTTGCCGTTCGCGGGCCCGTTTACGATCGCCGAAGTCAGCTCCACGGTCACGCTGGGCGCGTTCGTTCGGGACGACTCCTTGAGGGGCGTCGGCGGCATTCCTGTACGGTTCGAGGTTGTGAGCGGTGGTGGCCGCACAACACACCTGAGTGCCGTGTCGGACGCATTCGGAGCGGTATCGACCGAGTGGCATCTGGGGGCCGCGCCGGGCCTGAATCGTTTACGAATCTCCGCGGGATCGCTTGCGCCGGTCGAGTTCGACATGGAGGCCGTGCCTGTCGCCGATAGGTTGGTTTCGGCGACCTATGACATGGTGTCATTTAACAGCTACCGACTACCGTCGCTATCCGAAACGGGGTTCGAAGCGGAAGGGGCGCAATTCCAGTTCGAGGTCGGCACGTTTACAGCGACCTATCAGCTCCGCGAGCATTACTCGCGTCATCGCTTTACCGTCGTGACCACCGGCCGCTTCACGCAGCACGGCAGCGCACTCGTACTTCGCGCGTTAAATGATGGCCCCAGCGATAGGGAGGTCTGGGGAATCCTCGGATCAGACGGGCGCCTGCAACTCACCGGGGTGAGCGGACGCGGGTGGCCGCCGCTCAGCGAACCGAGTGAGTTTCGAAGAAGTCGCTAAAACCGAGTCTGACTTCCACGGTGGCTGACGCCGTTTCGGGCTCGGCCAACCTTTCACGAGGGCGACAGGAGCTCCGACATTCCCTGACACGAAGGTACGGTGTTTGCACGTGCCCCTGCCGCGAGCGCCAACCCACCGTACGCATGTCGTGTCGCGTCGAGCCGTGCACGCGCCCATCACACGATCGGCAACAGGTCCGAACCACTCTTTCGCAGCGAGCGACCCCATGATCCACGAAGTCTCCGGCGACATCCTTCTGTCCAAGGCGCAGGCGATCGCGCACGGCGTGTCACCCAACGAACACTTTGACAGTGGGCTCGCGCTCTCGCTGCGGGAACGCTGGCCCGCCATGGCGAAGGACTTCCGGCACTACGCGCATGAGACGCACCCGAAGCCGGGCGAGCTGTGGACGTGGAAGGGCGCCGGCGGCCAGACGATCTTCAACCTGCTCACACAGGAAGGGGAGCACACCCACGGCGCCAAGCCCGGCCGCGCATCGGTCGTGAACGTGAATCACGCCATCAAGCGCCTCCGACACGAACTCCAGCGCACGGGTGTCAAGAGCGTTGCGCTGCCCAAGATCGCGACCGGCGTTGGCGGCCTCGACTGGGCCGAGGTAAAGCCGATCCTCACGCAGCATCTGGGGGACGTGGGCATCCCCGTCTTCGTGTACTCGACCTTTCACGCCGGCACGCAGGCGGTCGAGGGGGGTGCGTGATCGGGTAGGACGATTATTGACGGCAAAGCACGCAGCCATGCCTGCGGCCATGCGTGCGGCCATCGGCAGATCAACGGGTGCGCGAGAGCGGTGCACCAATTCCAGTCGCACGCACCGCGGCGATCTACGCCAATGGTGGCGGCGTTGCAGCAGGCCGCGGCGTCAGCGCGCGTCGGTTTCCTCGTGCACGGCGCGGAAGTACGCCTCGACGTCAAGCGTGAACGATGTCTCACTTCCTCGGGGCACCCACACGAGCGTCTCGCTGGCGATCTCCGGCCGCGCGTCCTCAGGCATCCACCGCTCAATGGCTCGCGCGTCGAGGTCCACGATCCAGTACTCGACGCCTTGCCGCTGATAGACCGGCCGCTTCGTGACGCGGTCGAACCGAGCGGTGGACGTCGACAGGATCTCGATGACCAGGAGCGGGCCGCCGGCCGCTCCCAATGACTCTGGGAGCTTGCCCGCTACGGCCGGCAGTACGCTCATGTCGGGCTCGAGATGCGTGCTCGGACCGTACTCGATAGGGACCGGGAGGACGAACACAAAACCGAAACCGTTGGGCTCCACGAACGACCGCAACTGGTCGTACAATCGCATGGCCGCCCACTGGTGTCGCATTCGCGGCAACGCGCTCACCAGCAGCTCCCCGTCGACGATCTCGTAGCGCGACCCGTCCTGCGGCAGCGCCCCAAGGTCGTCCACGGTCCACGCAGTGCGCCGAGAGATCGCGGGCATGGCCATACGTTACCGGTCCACCGCTGAGAGAAGCAAGGTGACACGACCGAACATGGGGCAACTCCGACGTCGGCATGTCACCGAAACGCGGCAGGGGAATCCAAAACCATGCGAGGAGGCCGATCGTCGCCGGGCTCTCGCAACGCCGAGTCGCCTGTTCGCGTTGTCCCTGTGCGAACGTCGTCCAGGTCCGCTTCGACGTCCCTCCCTCCTTCACGCCCCCCGATACATGCGTCTCTCGTCATTGTCCTTGGCTGCGGCCGGGCTCGCGCTTGCTGCGTGCGCGAAACCCGCCCCACCGGCCGCTCCGGCGCCCGCACCAACCCCGGCACCTGCAAACACCCCCGCGCCAACACCTGGTCGCGGTGGCGGCGTCCCGGGGCAGGGCGGTGGAGCGCCCGGTGGCGGCCAAGGAGGTGGCGGCCAGGGGGGCGCGGCCGCCCAAACCGCGCAGGATCCGGTTCCGCGCGCCTACACCGCGGTCATGAACGCGCGCGCCATCACGAAGAAGGGCGTGTTTCTCGTCCACCAGATGGGCAGCCGCCTCTATTTCGAAATCCCACGGTCCGAGCTGGGCAAGGATTTCGTCATTGTCTCCACGCTCAACGCCACGCCCGACGACATCGGCATTCGCGGCACGCAGGGCGGCAACAACCTGGTGCGCTTCGAACGACGCGACAATCGCATCCTGCTGCGCGAAGCCACCTACGGCGAGTTCAACTCCGACACATCGGTGGCCGGCAAGAAAGCGTTCGAGCTGATCTCGCTCACCAAGATCATCGCCGCCTTCAACGTGGAAGCCTACGGCCCGGATAGCTCGGCGCTCATCGAAGTCACGCGCATGTTCACCGGCGGCGTGCCCGAATACACCGCACTCGGCGCTCGCGTGCAGGTGGACGCCTCACGCTCGTTCGTTGACCGCTTTTCGGCGTTCTCGCGCAACATCAATGTGACGGCCGTTCAGACGTTCACCCCGCAGGCCGCGCCCGCCGCACCCGCGGGCGGACGTGGCGGCGGTGGTGGCGGTGGTGCGCCGGGAGCCACCAGCGAGCGCTACACGTTCTCCATCGCCAAGCTGCCCGACGTGCCCATGCGTCCACGCTACAACGACGATCGCGTGGGATACTTCGGCGTATCGCAGCGCGATTTCTCGGGCGCCTACCAGCGCGTGGAAACCAAGCGACTGATTTCACGCTGGCGCCTGGAGTGCTCGGACAAGAAGGTTGGCAACCTCTGCGTGCCCATCAAGCCAATCACGTACTACCTCGATCCCGCCACGCCAGCGTGGATCAAGCCGTGGATCAAGAAAGGCATTGAAGACTGGCAGGTGGCCTTCGAGGCCGCCGGATTCAGCAAGGGCATTGTGGCCGCCGAGCCGCCCAACGATCCCGAATTCTCCGGTGAAGACGCCACCGTGGCGATGGTGCGCTGGCTGCCGTCGCCTGTGGAGAACGCCGTGGGCCCATCACTCCGCGATCCGCACATCGGCGTCG
>JANNEV010000039.1:0-17314 GCA_031379145.1 Gemmatimonadaceae bacterium | reverse complement strand
CGTCGGAGTGCTGCGCGAACGGGTCGTGGAGCTCAGCAGCATGCATGATGATGCTGCCAAGGACGCCAGTCGCACGAAGCACGAGTTGGTCGAGCTTCGTGACACACTGCGACACTGGAGCGGCACCGTCGAGCGGGCGCTTCAGGAACTGGCCAAGACCGCTGGCGCCATCGCGCGCGAGCACCGCCCGCCGGAGGCGGTGCACCAATTCGAGTCGTAGGCGCGACGCGCGGTCGAAGCGGTTAGTCGAGGGTCAAACGGCGGGAGAAAGCGCGATCGGCACGGAGACGGGTACGACGGCACGAACCACCGACTCCTTGAGGTAGCCCATCTCCACGGCGAAACTCGCCAGCTTGCGCTGCAACAGCCGACGTCCGCGAAACAGACGCGACTTGACCGTGCCTTCCGGCACACCAAGGACATCAGCAATCTCGGCGTAGCGCAGCCCCTGCAGGTCGCTCAGCACGACCGCGGAACGGTATTCTTCGGGCAGCGACCGGATCGCGCGCGTCACTTCGTCATCAAGAAACGAATCGTAGAAGCGCCCCTCGGGATCCGCCTCGCCAACTGCCTCGAACATCGCCCACCCTTCGGTGTCCTCGGGCTGCTGCACTTCACGAGCGTCGATCCGGCGCTTCCGGCTGACAAACACGTGATACAGAATCGTGAACAGCCACGCGCGGATGTTGGTGCCGAGATGGTACTGCTCCCAGCGCTCAATGGCTCGCAGCATCGTGTCCGAAACGAGATCTTCCGCATCGTCACGCGCGCGAGCGAGCTTGAGCGCGAACGAATACAGCGCGTCGAGATGTACCAATGCTTCCCGTTCAAACTGCGCCCGACGATTCGCACGTTCGTCCTCGGATAACACGTCAGTCGACAGAATGTTTTGCATCGCGTTTGTATCCAGACTCACCATGTCACAATCTCCTGAACTGCGCCGCGCGCGGCCATGCTGTGAATCGGTCGCTCGGCAATTGCACCGAGTTCGACCGGAGGCTGTGTGTATCCCATCTCATTCTCCAACTGCTCGCGGACGCGCTGAACCCGCCTCTCGCACGTGGATGGCGATGAACCGCTTCAGGTCGATCGCGATGCCTTCGAGTACGGAGAGATCGCGCTTCACCCGTGTCATCAACACGGCACCCTCAAGGGCGGCAATGATGAAGCGCGAGAGCCGGACCGCGTCGACGTCATCCTGCAGCTGCGGACGCGCTTCCCACAGGAGCGAACGAATCTGGCTCGCCCAGCGCTCAAACACCGCCTCAATTCGCACGCGAAAGCCCTCATGCGCGTCGGCCAACTCCGCCGCCAGGTTGCCGAACGGCGATCCGCGTCGCCCGGCGCTCTCTGCCTGCAGCGCGACGACCGCATCGATGAACAGATTGAGTCGCTCCAGCGGGTCGATCATCGGCTCCCTGAGAATCGCCAGCCCGCGCTCCGCGAACCGCTCGAACTGCCGATTCAGCACCTCGTAGCCGAGCTCGTCCTTCGATTTGAAGTAGTGGTAGAAGTGGCTCTTCCCGCTCAGTTTCGCGCCGCGGATCACATCGTCCACGGAGGTCGACGTGAAGCCCTGCTCCGCGATAAGGGTGGCGGCAGCTTCAAGAATCTGTGATCTGCGATCGTTCATGCACAGAAGATAGGACCGAATGGTCCGAGTCGCAAGGCTCGCAGCAAAGTTATATTCAGCAACAGTTTATGATTTTGGAGACATAGAACCATGAGTCCAACTGGACGAGATCCCGATGTAACGATAGGACCGACTGGTCCGCTCGACACAGAACGCGAGATTGCGGTCACACGAACGTACCTCGCAATCGATCTGGAGACGGCGCGCCGCCACCGACGAGCGCCAGGAATCGCCGTCTGGCTCCAGGAACTCCGCCCCTGCTCGACGCAAGACTGGCGGACGCTCTACGCAGTCGTGGGGGCGCGCTGGCACTGGCATGATCGCGACTCCTGGTCGGACGAGGTGCTGGCCACACGGCTCAACCACCCGCGGATCTCCGTGCATCAGATCGTGCGCCACGCGACCGATACTCCAGAGACCGCCGGTGGCTTCGTGGAGCTCGAGCAACACAGCGACGGCTCCGTCGAAATCGCATACCTCGGTCTTCGGCCCAGCATGATGGGTGTCGGGATCGGGGCGTGGCTGGTCGAAACCGCCGTGCGCCGTGCGTTTGCACTCGGCGCAACGCGGGTGTGGCTGCACACGTGCACACTCGACAGCCCGACGGCGCTGCCGAACTACCTCGCCCGCGGCTTCGTCGCGGAGCGATCTGAGACGTATTTCACTCGGCTCCCGGGGTAACGGCGGGCCGCCACCTTGTTGAGGCGCCGCCAACCATGAAGGTCAACCGGTATCACTGGCACGCCGAAGATGGCTGGACCGAGTCGCTTCCACTCGACCCGGACCTCGGCCCGCAGCTGATCCTGAGCTTTGGTCCTTTGAACGCGCCGCCAGGAGCGTGGTTCGACGACATTCGAACCCGGTGGCCCGGCGCTGAACACGTGTACTGCTCAGGGGGCGGACAGATTAGCGACGGCACGGTGCACGATGACCAGACCGTCGTGACGGCCATCCAATTCGAGACCGCACGCGTTCACACCGCCCGTCGGTCCAACGTCTCCGTCTCCAGCAGTACCGCCGTGGGAGCCGACCTCGGTCGTACCATGGCGGAGGTGCCGGGACTTCGGCACGTCCTCATCTTCGCGGAAGGCCTGACGCTCAACGCGGCAGCGTTCATCGCTGCGATGAACGACACCCTGCCCGCACACGTCTCCGTCACCGGCGGACTCGCCTCCGATGGCACAGACCTGGCGCGCACCGTCGTCGGGCTCAACGCATCACCGACCAGCGGCAACGTCGTCGCCGTTGGGCTCGCCGGTGAATCCCTCTCGATCGGCACTGGTTCCGCGGGAGGATGGGACCTTTTTGGCCCCGAGCGCATCGTGACTCGCGGCGAACACGCCGTTGTCCACGAGCTTGATGGCGAGCCCGCGCTGGACGTGTACAAACGCTACCTCGGTAGTTTTGCCGACGAACTTCCTGGCGCAGCCCTGCTTTTCCCGTTGGCGGTCTGGCAGTCCGCCGACGGCCCCGTCGCCGTGCGCACCATCCTCGCCGTTGACGAAGCGCTGGGGACGCTGCGCTTCGCCGGCGACATCCCCCAGGGCAGTACGGTGCGACTCATGCGCGCCACGACGGACAAACTCGTGGAAGGCGCAGCCCAGGCGGCGCGGATCGCACGCGGCGACGCATCGCGGCCGCAACCGCAGCTCACACTCTGTGTGTCGTGTATCGGCCGGCGCGCCGTGATGCGCAGCCGCGTCGAGGAAGAACTCGACGAAGTCACACGCACCGCCGAGAACACCCCGGTCGTCGGATTCTACAGCAATGGGGAAATCGCTCCGCCGACCGACGGGCGCGCACACGCCAGGGCGGTACTGCACAACCAGACGATGACGGTCACCTCGATCGGCGAGCGTTAGAGATGCATCCGTTTATTGCACGCCACCTCCGGCGTCACCTGGGCAGCGACGAACCACCCGAGGCGCTGCTTCGAGTGCTCAAGGCCGTCAGCTCCCTGCTCACGGATCTCGACCGTGATCGTGAGCTCGACGAGGCCGCCATGAGCGAGCTGTCACGCGAACTGCAATCGCGCTACGTCGCGATGCAGCAGAGTGAACGCCGGTACCGGCTGCTGTTCGACGAAAGCCCGATGGCGATGTTCGCCATCGCACGACAAAGTCACGAGATACTGGCATGGAACCACGCGGCCGAGTTGCTACTCGAACACACCGCTCTCGCTGCGCTGAACCGTCCGATCGAGTCACTGCGCCTTGGCGGCAGCGACTGCTGCCCTGTCTCGCAGCTGCTGACCTCGGATGCGCCGATCGCGGCACCGCTCGAGCGCGAGGTCCGGTCCGCATCCGGTCGTCCACTCGAGGTACAACTTCGGTTGCAGACACGCGAAATCGACGGGCACGCCGCGGTCCTGTTCCATGTGCTCGATATCACCGCACAGCGCGCCTCCGAGCGCGCGCAGCGGGAGAGTCACGCGCGTTTCCGGGCGTTCTTCGACTATGCCGGCGTGGCGATTCACCTGCTGTCGTTTGACGGCATCATTCTGGAGGTGAACCCGGCCTCGAAGTCGTTGCTTGGCTTCGATGCCGAGGAGCTCCTGGGTCGACAGGCCACGTCGCTCTCTCCGGACGAAGATGTTGACGACGGACGAGCGCTCGCGCGCGAGCTTCGCGCCGGCAACCGCGAGTCTGTCACGGTGGAACGCCGCTTCTTTCACAAGAATGGCCATCTGGTGTGGGGTGAGCTGACCGTCTCGCTCATTCATGATGGAGCCGAATCACGCATGGTCGGCATGATTCAGGACATCACGGAACGGAAGCGCATGGAAGGCCAGCTGGTGCGCCAGGCGTTTCATGATGAGCTCACCGGACTCGCCAATCGCGTGCTTTTTCGCGATCGACTGAACCACGCGCTCGACCGACGCAGTCGCAGCGAAGAGCGTGTCTCGGTCATCCTGCTCGACCTCGATGGCTTCAAGCGGGTGAACGACTCGCTCGGACACGCCGTCGGTGACGAACTGTTGAAGGTGGTCGGACGTCGCATTGCCAGCACCGTGCGCGCAGGGGAGACCGTCGCCAGACTCGGCGGCGATGAGTTCGCGCTCGTGCTTGAGTCTGCGCAGCACGGCGACCCGCCGGAAACGTTGGCCGAGCGCCTCCTGCTCCTGCTCCGCCGTCCCATGGACATTGGAGGACGGGAAGTCGTTGTGGGCGTCAGCATCGGAATCGCCACGGCCACCGTGGACGATGATGCGGAGAGCTTGCTCCGCAACGCGGATACGGCGATGTACGCAGCCAAGGCTTCGGGCAAAGCCTGCGCGCGCCTCTTCGATCCGGCCATGCATCGGGATGCCATGGAGTGGCTGGAGCTCGAAGGCGACCTGCGCCTGGGCCTCGAACGCGATGAGTTCTTCCTCGAGTTTCACCCGCTCGTGCGCCTGGCAACCGGTCAGGTCAAGGGCTTCGAGGCGCTCATCCGGTGGCAGCATCCAACACGGGGCGTGGTGTCTCCCGCTGGGTTTGTCTCGATTGCAGAAGAAACGGGCCTCATCATTCCGATCGGACGGTGGGTCCTCATGGCGGCCTGCCAAAGTGCCGCGCAGTGGATACAGGACGACGGGGAGGCGCCCACGGTGAGCGTGAACCTCGCCGCCAAGCAACTCGACGAAGAGGGACTCGTCGGCGATGTCCGATGGGCACTGCAGGTGTCCGGGCTTGATCCGCGCCGACTCGTTCTGGAGATCACCGAAAGCGATGTGATGCGCGAACCCGAAGCAGCACGGGTCAAGCTGGAATCGCTGAAGGCGCTTGGTATCCGACTGGCCATCGATGACTTCGGCACCGGATACTCGTCGCTGAGCTACTTGCAATACTTCCCGGTCGATGAGCTCAAGATCGATCGCTCGTTCATCAAGCGCATCGACGTCGGAGATCGTGATGCGGCGCTGGTCCGAACGATTGTCTCGCTCGCGCGATCGCTCTCGGTCGAAGTCGTGGCGGAGGGCGTCGAGGACATCTCACAGGAGCGATACCTGCGCGGCATCGCGTGCGACATCGGACAGGGGTATCTCTACAGCCGTCCGCTGCCGGCCGCAGAGATTGCCGCGTTCCTGGCGCGTCGAGCGGAGCTCGCCGGCATCGAGGCTGTCGCGCGAGCATAGCCGCGACTGCTGACAGGGTCAGCGGCGCTTTCGACCACCAGATCCGCCGCGACCCGATCCGCCCTTACCGCCATGGCTGCCAGCGCCGCCGCGAGGGCCGCCGCGACTGCCGTGCCGCTGAAACTCGCCGCGCGCATCGCGCACGTTGCGGTCCCGCCTTCTCGCGTCTTGCTCATCTCGAGCGGGCGGCTGAGTACGGGCCTGCTCGTCATCGGTGAACGGCAGGTCGAGCTTGCGCTGCAACTCGTCGACAGTGGCGGCGCGCACAGATCCGCGTTGGCCTCGTGGCACAACAAACCGGACAGGTCGATCCAGCAGCGGCACTTCTTCCTGCACGAGCGTTACGGCGAGTTTTTCCGGCACCTTCAGGCGCACGACTCCAATCGGACCGGCGTCGGTCTCCTCCACGTCATAGTCCATCGTCACCGTACGATCGCGGATCTCGACGGCGCCTGGAAGCGCGCGCGCTTCAGCCAGTTGCGCGTCGCTCACGAACACGCGACGGTCAAGGGCCAGCGGGAGCGCGCGAATGCTCTCCCAATCACGCGTATCGCCCAGCATCTGCTCGTACCATTGGGTCAACTCGGCCTGACCAAGGCGGGGCGTTGTTCCGCGAAGGCGGCGCCAAACTTCGCGAATCTCTTCCACCACAGGCTGATTCCGACGTATCGCGGAGTGCCGCAGCTCTCCGCGTGCCGCAGCCCCCGCCAGCAGGTGCCGCGCGCCTGCGGCCAACGCTTCCGGAAACACGGGCAACGGCTCGCTTTCGCGCGAGAGCTCGAAGCCGAAGTACGTCACTTTTCGCCGAAGCTGGACGGGCGAATGCTTGCGCTCCGCGTCGAGTGCGAGCTCCGGTGCGTGACGAACCGCGTACTGCTTGATCAGGTCGATCGGCAACTGCGTGCCCTCGATCGAGGCCCGGGGTACGCCAAATCGATCGGCGAAGTAACGCAGCGAACCCGCGATCGCGCCCCAGCTGCCACACACGCTGGTCTTGGACACCCGCGCTTCCTGCCCGTCCGCGGTCTGCTCCTCGATCACCAAATCGAATGGCATGAAGCGCGCCACGAGCTCAGCGAAGGCGCGCATGGTCTTCTCGCGTGCAATCGGCATGACCTCCGGCAGGGGCAGCCCCACGCTTCGGTAGACGCTCGCCATGGCCAATGCGGCGTCCTCAAGTGCCTTGACCAGCACCCCGCGGCGTTCCGCCCACAACGCGATCCGCTCCGCATCGAACAGGTGTCGCGAGAGGCCGTACACGTCCCCGATGTAGCCCGCCGCCGTGAAGCCCTCGGCGTAGAGGTTGTACGCAGTGAGATGGTCGCTGCCGCGGAGCACCAGACCCTCCAGCTCCCGATGCTCCCGCGTCATGCGATGCAACGATTCCACGCCGCTCATCACCGCGAGCACGGGCAGCAGCGCATCGTCAGCGTTGACAATCAACTCGCCCCATGCGCGATCGACCGGGAGTGCTTCAACTGCGCGGCCGTACACCGTGAGTCGACCCGCCTCAATCAGGCCGCGGCTCTCAAGGTGCGTCACGGCCTTGCGATACGCCGCGCGATCCAACGGAACGGGGAGATCCAGATCGTCAGCACGCACCCCAAGGTCCGCGCACGTGAGTGCCACCCGCTGCGAATCCCCAGCCAACTGGAATTCCGGCGCTGTCGGACGCAGTGCTTCGAAGCGAATGTCCCGATCGCTCAGTATGTGCACTCGCCCATGTTCCACGCGGCCGTGGACCCGTCCGGCCATCTGCAGAATCTCGTTTGCTCCGAGGTGCACGCGCGTGAGCACATTGCGTCCACCATCGATCACGTTCGTGAAGCGCGTATCGTCGATGATGACCGTGTCCAATCCGGGAACGTTGAGCGCGCTCTGCCCGGCGGCCGTCATGGCCAGGAAGTACGGCTTGGGGATGGTCCCTTCGAGAAACGGACGGATCACGCGAATAGGTTCTCCGCCGTGATAGTGGGCCGCAGAAATGCGCGGATAGCGATGGCGCACCCACTCCGCCGCTTCTTCCACTCCTGCGCGTGTGGGGAGGAAAATCGCCACACCACGTTCGGATCGCGCCAGTTTTGACAGGAACTTCTCATCGAGAAAACTCAGCGGCTGCTTGCGTTCGACCTCCACCTTCGCCGCCTTCTTCGGATCGAATGCCGAAACCTGCAGGACGTCGGCGCTGTTCAGATAGCGCGAGTAAAACGCCGGGTCCACCGTAGCGGACAACCAGATGAAGCGGCAACCAGCGCGCTTGCCCAGCGCCAGACACAACTCGAGCTCTGCACTGGTTTGGTGGATCTCGTCCACCACCAACGTGTCCGTCGCCGTGATGTCGCCATCCTGAAACCAGCGCCGGGCGATGCCCGTGGTCACGATCACCACGTTCCACGAGGGCAGCTCGGGCGGCGCTTCCCGCTCGCGATTCACCACGCCGATCCGCAGCGCCGTGGTACCAAGAATGGTTTCGGCGATGGGTCGAATGGCCAGCGTCTTCCCCGTTCCCGTACCCGCCACGATGCCAAAACCGCTGCCGCTGGCAGCAAGCGCGCGAAGTTCCGGCCCCTTGGTGCGCTCCAGGAACGTGTCCAGATGCAGGGCGACGGCGAGTTCGATCGTCTCGCAGGCCGCGCGCGTGGGCGCGATGACAATGATGCGTCCGGTGGACGGCTTCGCGGCGACGAACGCTTCGCGGTCCTGCGGGAGGTAGCGATCTTGAGGAGTGCGCACGCTACAACTTACCCCGGGTATCGGTTCGAGGCGAACGCTGGCAAGTTTCGTGCACGTGTTGACGACACCCCTCCGGACAATCGCATGACCTTCAACGATGACGTGCCCGAACGCGCGCAGTGGGTGCAGGTCGCCAACTTCTCCACCGGACTCGACGCGGACATCGCGCGCGATCTGCTGGAAATGGCCGACATTCCGGTCTTGGTCCAGAGCAACGCGCCGGGTATTTTCGGACTCGCGTTTCAGGGCGTTGTCGCCGGCGGCGTGTCGCTCCTCGTACCATCGCCGGAACTGGATAGAGCGCGCAGCCTGCTGGCTGAGGCCGCAGCGCGTCCACTGATGCTGCTGGACGACGACACGTTGCTCCACCCCTGAGCCGAACCGCACATGCCTGCTGCTCGCGATGACTACATCATGCGCCTGATTCAGCAGGCGGCTGCCGCGTTGCGACGTTTCCGGCAGCGTCTGGGCAGTGGCGAATCAGCGGAGACGGTCGGGCGTGACGCAAGTCAGGCGCTGAGTGAACTGCTCGGTCCGCAACGCCCCATGCTGGAACGGCTGGACGGCTGGTCGGCAGCGAATCTGGTGGGAGATCCAGAGCGGGTGCAACTCTGGGCGGAGCTGCTTGCCTTGCAGGCCGATACCGAACGGGTCGCCGGTCGGAACAGCGTTGCCGATGCACTCGCCGCGCGTGCGGCGGAGTTGGCTCAGCATTCCACGGGGCAGACATCAACGCCAAAATCCTCGTGAGCGCACGGGGAGAAGGCGCGCCGACACTCGCGGCGGCTCGCTGTGACTGGGCCGTCAAGCCGCTCGACATCCTGTATCACGATTCCGAGTGGGGTGTGCCCGTGCATGACGATCGGGTGCGCTTCGAGTTCCTGACGCTCGAAGGCGCGCAGGCAGGGTTGAGTTGGTCCACGGTACTGGCCAAACGAGAGCACTATCGCGCGGCGTTTCTCGAGTGGGACGTATCGGCCATCGCGCAGTTCACCGATGTCGATGTCGACCGGCTCGTGCAGAACTCAGGCCTCATTCGGCATCGAGGGAAACTCGCCAGTACCGTCAGCAATGCGCAGGCGTTCCTGCGTGTTCAGCAGGAGTTCGGTTCCTTCGACCGCTACGTATGGCGGTTCGTCGGCGACGCACCCCGCATCAACGCGTGGCGCACAATGCGCGAAGTACCCTCCAAGACCGCCGAGTCGGACGCGCTCAGTGCGGATCTGCGCCTGCGCGGATTCAAGTTCGTGGGCTCAACGATCTGCTACGCATACATGCAGGCCACCGGAATGGTGAACGATCACTTGACCTCCTGCATGTGTGCGCGGCGTTCGGTACGCGACTAGTGCGTCCCCGATCGCTTGCCGTCAGCGCTCGCCGTGAGCGTTCCGATCTCGCCGTCGGGCAACTATCGACCGGCCGGGACACGACTCGTTCTGTGCCTGCGTGATGGGGTCAGCCCCACCTCGAGCGTCGGTGCCGAAAAAATCAGGTCATCCGCTATGCTCGCGTTCGATCCACCAATCGTGAATCGGCCGACCATGTCCGTCATCGTCATCGACTGCGCGGCCAGCTCTTCAGACGCGCTGGCCGACTCTTCCGCGTTCGCGGCTGCCTGTTGCGTCACCGCGTTCAACTCTGCGACGGCGACACTGATCTGTTGCACGCCATCGCTTTGCTGTTCGCCCGCCAAAGCAATCTCGGCAATCACCTCACCAACCCGGCGCACCTCGGCGTCGATCTCCAGCAATCGTGCCGAGACGTCCGCGTTGTACACCACACCGGTGCGCGCGTGTTGTACCGACTGCTCAATGAGCTCTGCGGTCGTTCGCGACGCTTCCGCGCTGCGGTTAGCGAGTGCGCGTACTTCGTCGGCCACCACAGCGAAACCACGTCCGGCATCGCCCGCCCGCGCGGCTTCCACCGCCGCGTTGAGCGCGAGCAGATTCGTCTGAAACGCGATCTCATCGATGGTCTTCACGATTTCCGCGGTCTGGTCACTCGACACGCGTATCTGCTCGATCGCATCGGAGAGGCGCTGCAGGTTGGCTTGTTTCAGCTGTAACGCCGGTTGCGCATGCCGGATGTTCAGGTCGACCAGACCTTGATTGATCGTACGCGATGCGGCGATGCCCTGCGCACCGACCTGGACGAGGAGCAGCGCCAGCGAAGCGAAACCAACCCCAGCCTTTTCCCGATCGCGAGATCAGAAAACCAACGCATCTTAACTCCGACATTCCCGTGTCTGTCCGCTGCGGCAGCCGTACCGGCTCGGCGACGCCTCAAGGCTGAGAGGTCGGAAACCCACGAAGCGCCGAGCAGCCGCATCGACGCCTCAGGGACACCAGCGAACTTGTGTCCCCTGAGTATCGAGGATTCCGTGAAATTGCTTTAGTGAATTGCCATTGAGGAATACTTGACTATCGCTGCAGCAGTTTCACCCGCTGCCCGTTGCGGAAAATCTCGACACGATCCGCCAAGCCGTCTTTGTTGACGTCCGTCCACACCTGCAGCAGTTCTCCTGCCTGATCCAGAAAGATCGCCCGCCACGGCGTTCCGCCGCGCCCTTGATCTGGCACACGCAGCTGGAACTCGTTCGTCCCGAGCCAAGTCATGACCTCGTTGGATGGACGTCCCTGAATGACATCCAGCGCCGAGTTCATCTGGGGCAGCGTTTGCGGATACGCCTGCGACGCGTAGCCCGGGAGGTCGTCGCATCGGCCGTCCTTGTCCTTGTCCAGACAGGTGGGCACACCGAACCGGAGATCGTCACACCAGCCGTCGCCGTCACGATCCAGGCACACCGTCGATCCCTGGCCCGGCGGCCGAACGTTCGGGTTGCTGTTGAAATAGCGCGGATCGGTGATCGGCCCGGTTCCAATCATGGTCCCGTTGGGCCCAACGTATCCGCCATATGACCCCATGGGCCCGTACTGTGACGGCGCCGCTCCCGCATACGACGAAGCCGGCGGAATCGCCGGCCTGTCCCCAAACAACTGCTCATCGCTCACCTTCTTGTTTTCGAAGTTGTCCCGGATATATCGGGGGTCAACTTGCGAGACATCAGGAGGCAGAAGCGGAGGCAGTTTCTTCCCACCGGGAGGAGCGAAGCCCTTGATGACCGGTTGAGGAGAGCTGCTCTTGGACCCCTTCGCATCGGCGCCGTAGATGACTCGAGCGTTCGCCGGCTTGTTGCGCACCGCAGCCGCGCAATCGGTCGGCGCGGGCTGCTGCTGCGCCGGCACACCATCGACCCACACCCGACACATGCCGGCCGGCGGGCGATAGGACGCCGGAATGGAATCCGCTCTCGCCGCTGAAGGCTGCGCGAACGCGACCGCCGATCGCGACTGACCAAGCGCGACCGCAGCAGACAGGACCAGCAGGAATCGACGAGCCATCACTTCCTCCTACAGATTGCACCTGCCGCGAACCACGGATGCAGGCGCGGCGTACTTCCTTCTACCCCACAGTGCAGGGACCATGCCATCCGGGCGCGCCGCCCCGGTCGGCAGGAACTACACGTGCTAAGTATCGGCACAACATGGGCCTTCTCAACATGGGGTACCCACCGTTGGACGCTGGGACGCCCGCAGTCGTCACCCGCGGCAGACACCCCTCGTCACAGCAGGGGGACGCCACGCGCTCCTCCACCAGCCTAGTCCCCGAAACTGATTCCGATCATTCTGGCCGCCTGAACGACATCATGCTTCGGGTCGACTCGCTTGGTCTCGGCGAGCACTTCCTCAATGGGAATGCAGACCAGATGCGGAGACTGCAGCGCGACCATGTGCCCCCACCGCTTGTCCGCCACCGCCTGCACCGCGGCTGCCCCAAAGCGCGTTGCCAGCAGCCGGTCATAGCCGGTCGGCGCACCCCCGCGCTGCAAATGGCCAAGTACCATCGCTCGGGTCTCTTTGCCCGTCTGCTGTTGAATGTCGTAACCGAGACGCTCCGCGATGCCTCCGAGCCGTCGATCCTGACCTGGCAGCGATGCGCCGATAATCGAGTTGGACCCACCTCTCGGCTTCGCTCCCTCGGCGACAACGACGATGCTGAATCGGCGACCGGCGGCGTCACGCGACATGATCTTCTCGCAAACGCTCTCGATATCCCATTCAATTTCTGGAATAAGGATGACATCCGCAGTTCCGGCCACGCCAGCATGCAGGGCAATGAAACCGGCATCCCGACCCATCACCTCCAGCACCATCACGCGATCGTGTGACTCCGCCGTCGTGTGCAGTTTGTCGATCGCCTCAAGCGCCGTATTCACCGCCGTATCGAAGCCGAACGTCGTGACGGTCCCGGCTACGTCGTTGTCGATCGTCTTGGGAACGCTGATGATCCGCATTCCTTTCTTGGCCAGCTGAGACGCGATCTTGAGCGACCCATCCCCGCCGATAGAGATGATCGCTTCGATGCCCAGGTTGCGAGCGTTCTCCACCAGCTCATCGGAACGGTCAATCTCTTTCCACGTTCCGTCATCCTGCAGGATCGGATAGGCGAATGGGCTGCCGCGGTTGGTGGTCCTCAAAATGGTGCCACCGGTGCCCGCGATACCGCTCACCCGTTCAGCGGTCAGCGGAATCACCTCGTCTTCACCGAGCAGTCCGGCGTAGCCTCGCTTGATCCCCAAAACATCCCAACCGCGGGAGCGGGCCGAGAGCACGGCGGCACGAATGACCGCGTTGAGTCCGGGGGCGTCTCCGCCTCCGGTGGAAAGTGCAATGCGCATGTCGGACGGTGCGTGTGTTATGGGCTTCGTAGAGCCTGTCAGAAAGTTTGCATGAATCTACAGCCTGAACCGAGATGCGCTCAGGGGAGCGCCTGCCCGGTCGGTCGCATTGGCACCCCAGCGACGGCGGCCAATTGCCGCACAACAGAATCCTGATACGCGCTCACGGCCTTCAGCGAGTCGATCTGGGCCTGAAGCTGTGCGTTCTCCTCTCGAAGGTCGAGCACCATGCTCCCGATATCCATGACCGCCTGACTCGTAGCCATGTCGCCCGGAACTGCCAGCCCTGCTTTACAGGACGCGGCAATGGGCGAGGCCATCACAATGAGCAGCAGGCCGAGGCGACAGCGGCGACCGACTGCGGGACTCGAGGCGACCCGACCAGATGAAGAGCAGCGCTGCGACATGGAGAGGCTGGCAAGAGATTGGGCGAGCATGCGCGAATTCGGTGACGGACGGCGATGCTCCGGGCGTGATATAGCCGTCGACCCAAACCGACGGAACGAGCAATGAATGGTCAAGGGCACTGTCAAGGGCACTGTCAAGGGCACTCCACGCGTCCCGGCTCCACGATCGTCGAACAGCTGTGGGTGCTCTTGCTCTGCGGCGTACTGCTCGGCATTGCCTCAACCGTGGGCGGCCGACTGCTCGACTCTGCGGCAGTGCACACGGCGGCCAGTGACGTCACCCACCTGTTCGCATTGGCTCGCGATCAAGCCATCGCCACCGGGCAACGCACCGCAGTGCGTGTGTCTGTCGCCGAAGGCCGTCTGGTCGTGCACTCGGACATCGACACCGTCGCTCGACTGGAACTCGGGCAAACCCGGGCGGTCCTGCTGGCGTCGACCCGTGACTCCATGGCGTACACTTCCTCCGGCCTCGGATACGGCGCCTCGAATCTTCGAGTCATCGTCAGCCGCGGAGCCAGCGCAGAAACCGTTACCGTTTCGCGCCTCGGACGGGTCAGGCGATGACTGGCCGGAGTTCGCTACTCGGCCAAAGCGGTTGTGCCGAAGTCGAAACCGGGAACGGAGACGCGAGGGATCTCCTGTCCAATCGTGCGCTCAATCGTGCGCACCATTCCAATCTCCTCGGCGGACATGAACGTGTAGGCATCACCGGTGGCCGCCGCTCGCCCGGTTCTGCCAATGCGGTGCACGTAGTCTTCAGGCTGCTGCGGCACGTCGTAGTTGATGACGTGCGTAATGCCCGAGATATCGAGCCCACGCTGCGCAATGTCGGTGGCCACGAGCACCCGAAGTTTGCCACTCTTGAAGTCTTCCAACGCCTGCATACGCTGTTGCTGCGACTTGTCAGCATGCATCGCGCCGGCATCAATGCCAGCCTGCTCAAGGTCACGCACCACGCGATCCGCCCCCGACTTGGTGCGCGTGAACACCAGCACGGAATCGTGATCCTTGGCCGAAAGCAGATGGACCAACAGTTCGTTTTTCCGCTGCCGAGGCACCGGATACACGGCATGCGTGACTGTGGTGGCCGCCGACGAGCGTCGACCCACCTGAATCACCACCGGTTTGCGCAGGTACTTTCGTGCCAATGCCTCCACCTCGGGAGGCATGGTGGCGCTGAACAGCAGCGTCTGTCGATACCGGGGAATCTGCTCCACAATGCGATTGAGCTGCGGCGCGAATCCCATATCCAGCATGCGGTCAGCCTCATCGAGCACCAGCGTCTCGAGATACGAGAAGTCGACGTTACGCTTCTCCAAATGATCGAGCAATCGCCCCGGCGTCGCCACGACCGCGTCCACGCCCGCACGCAGCGCCTTCTCTTGCGGTTCGTATCCCACGCCACCAAACACCGGAATCACATCCACGGGCGCGTACTTGGAGTACTTCCGAAAGCTCTCCTCAACCTGCAGGCAGAGTTCCCGCGTTGGCGTCAGAATGAGCACGCGCGTACGGCGCGGCCCGCCGAGCAGTCGATTCACGATCGGCAGCGTGAAACTGGCCGTCTTCCCCGTGCCAGTCTGCGCGAGCCCGATCAAGTCGCGCCCTTTGAGCGCAACCGGTATGGCTTCACGCTGAATCGGCGTCGGTTTGTCGTAGCCTGCATCGTGCAGCGCATCGAGCAGAGGCTGGGCGAGGCCCAGGTGGGCGAATGTCGTGTCGTCGCCGTTCGCGAGATCGATCGCGGTATCGTTCGTGGGAGCAGTCATGGGTATCCGATAAAACTAATCGGCGCAGACCCCGATGCAGGCATCCGCCCACGAGTTCGCCCGGTATTGCCCAGCAAAACGGATCACCATCGGCGTCCGAGGACGGCCGAGCGCCGCTCGCTTCAGATCAGCTCTATCGCGCGTCCAGCCAGGCGCGCAATAAGGCCCAAGCGGAACGTGACATCCACCGAGGTCGCGTCGGCAGCGTTGTCTCGCTCCGTCAATGGCATCACTGGCCACGACCACGGTGGAACCTGCTCGGGCATCACCACGGAGCGCGGTGGGTGCCAGACCCCTTTCCGATCCCGATCGTCCAGCAGGCGATCAAGAAGGCGTTGCCACCCCTCGTGCTTCTTCAGGAATCCCAACCGAGCCATGATCTCCAGCCACGCCAGAGAAGACGGCATGTCCGAGTCCATCACGTTTCTCGTCGGCAGGAAATCCCCGAGCACGATGTGCGACTGTTCGATCAGGTGCGTTCCAACCTGCTGCACGGCCTGCTGTCTTGGCCAAGGCTGACTGAGAAAGGTGAACAAGCGGTCCATGACCTCATGGTGCTCACCGCGAAACTGCGGCATGTGCGCCAGCATCAGCAGCGTATGAAACGACGGCGCGGCCACTTCAGCCGCCAGCACGTGCTGGTTTCCGAGCCTGAGCCACGGTTTTTGGGCCAGCGGAGAGCGCAGATACGCTCCAAGGCGATCGGTCAGGCGACGGGCTGCACCGCGCAGGCGCGGATCCGCCTCATACCCAGCTTGCGCGAGCGCAGCCGCGGCAGCCTCGCGCAAAATGAGTCGACCACGCTTCACCAGATCTTCATCGGTTGCAGTCGCACCGAGCTCCGCGAGATACGAGGGATCGTTGTCCTCAGCAAGCAACCGAAATAGCGTCCGCTTGGTGGTGGCCAACGCCGGACACTCCGGGTCAAACCCCAGCTCAATCAGGCGGCGGTAAGCAACGATGGTGCCAACGCCAACGAGCGAATCACCCTTTGGCACCGTCAACATGCCGCCGGGCCAGGAGCCGTCGGACTCCTGCATGAACACGAGGTGCCAACCAGCACGCGACCCATAGGGCACTCGGGCAAGCGCATGGTCTCGATTCGGGAGCGACGCGACATCAACAAGCGATCGATACTGTATCGCTGGTGGCGCGTTGGTGAGTAGCCATCCAAGCGCGAAGGTCGTTGACGGCGCGCTCGAAGTCGCCGAAATCGACGTCAGTGGCGCCAGCGCGTTGGAGAAGGAGAGTCCGGGAATCGAGGTCGGGAGGGTCACGATTTCGCTATTCTATTGGCTCCGAGGTATTCCGCCAGAGGCTGATCGGTCCGGAAGCGTTCTTTTGACAACCTGAGGATGGGCATAAGGTAGAGCTCGCTTTAACGTTTTTCCGGACTTGCCCGTCTTTACTTCACATAGAAGCAATCCCCGCGTGATCGCGCGAGGCGCACGGTTCAACCCCACTCTCTGGAAACCTTCGATGAAAACTTCGTTACGAATTCTTGTCGCAGCAGCTTCGCTGGCGATCGCGGTTCCCGCCTACGCGCAGGGTGGCGGCGGCGGCGGCGGGCGCATGCGCATGAGCGCCGAAGAGCGGAAGGCCAAGATGTTCGAGGGCATCACCTTGACGGCGGACCAGTCCGTGAAGATCGATACCATCATGGCGCAGTCGGCGAAGAAGCAGCAGGAGATCATGGCCAGCATGCAGTCCGGCGGCGATCGCATGCAAATGATGGAGAAGAACCGCGAGAACCAGGCCGAGCAGGCGAAGGCGATCAAGGCCGTACTCACGGCCGACCAGCAGCCTATCTTCGAGAAGAACATGGAAGCGATGATGCCGCGCCGCCCAGGCAACTGACACCGCGAGCTCTTCAATAGCTGTGAATTAGCACAACGGGGACGCCATGCGGCGTCC
>JANNEV010000018.1:0-5294 GCA_031379145.1 Gemmatimonadaceae bacterium | reverse complement strand
TCCGACATCCCATTCGGAGAGACGGCGATGCCCTGGCAGGAGACCAACCCCATGTTCGAACGATTGCATTTCGCGCAGGATCTCGCGAGTGAGCAGTGGACGATGACCGAGCTCTGCACGCGCTACGGCATCAGTCGTAATACCGGCTACAAATGGCGCGAGCGCGTGCTGGCCCTCGGCGTACGCGGGCTGGAAGAGCAGAGTCGGGCGCCGCACTCCTCGCCGCAGGCAACGTCGACGGAGCTCGTCGAGCTCATCCTCGCGGAGCACACACGCTACGGCTGGGGCGCCCGCAAGATTCTGAAGCGGCTCCAGACCCAGTACCCGGACCGGGACTGGCCCGCCCGCAGTACGATCTTCGACATCCTCGCGCGGAACGATCGGGTCCGACGTCGACGCCGGCGCACGCACTGGAAGCATCCCGGCGCCGCCCCGTTGCACACCACCGCCCCGAATCAGGTGTGGACGATCGACTTCAAAGGCCAGTTCCGGACCCGCGATGGCATCTACACCTATCCACTGACCATCGTGGATCATTTCAGCCGCTATGTGCTCTGCTGCCAAAGCTTCCCCGACGTGAAGGCCGACGGTGTCTTTCGGGAGCTGCGGCGGCTCTTTCGCGCCTACGGTTTGCCGGACGCGATTCGCAGCGACAATGGGGCGCCGTTCGCCTCGAACGGCATTCATGGCTTGAATCGCCTCAATGCGTGGTGGCTGCAACTCGGCATCGTCCATCAGCGCATTACCCCGGCGAGTCCGCAGGAAAACGGCGCCCATGAACGCATGCATCGCGAGCTCAAGGCGCAAGCCACGAAACCTGCGGCGGCCAATGCGAACCTCCAACAACGCGTGTTCAACTCCTTCGTCCACACCTACAACGAGGTCCGCCCCCATGAAGCCCTGAACGACGAGACGCCGGCATCCCGCTGGCACCCGTCCACGCGCGCCCTCCCCTCGCGCATCCTCCCGCCCACCTATCCCGGCCACTTCGAAGTGCGGCGCATCAGCACCGCTGGCACGTTCCGCTTGCACAACGGCCAGCAGTTCTTAACCCAAGCCTTGAACGGCGAACACATCGGCCTTGAGGAAGTCGACGACGGGCTCTGGAACGTGCTCTACTACGATACCCTGCTCGGTCGGTTTGACGAGCGTTCCCGCACCATCACCGGCGCGCCGTCACTCAAGAAAGACTGTTAACCATGTCCCCGGACAAAGTGTCACCTATCTCCCCGGCTGTTCACCACCCAGGACTTGCACCCCACCGTGCGATGCTCGCCACCGGATGGCGACAGCACGACTACATATGCCAACGCGCCGTGTACGCCTTGCATGTACGCACCAGAAAATCCTGATAGTCCGCATCGACGTCGATCCCGAGCGTGTTCGGACGTGGAAGCTCGGGCGGATGGACGTTGTCAATCCGTACGGGAACCAAGAGGACCGAATCGTATGCGACCAAGTGCGTCTGCGCAGATCCACGCGTTGGCAGGGTGCGAAACAAATCGAGCGTCTTCTGTGCATCCGACGGTCGGTTCTTGCTAATGGCGAAGGAGAACTGTGTGAACAGCGACTCATCCCCGGAGGAAAGTCGCGGGAGTATGTCGCGATTGAACTCTTCCTCCCGATCATCACGATAGATCTTGTGTACGTGATCGGGAATATTGAGCGTGCGCTGCGCAACACCGATCAATACCGTCGCAATCACAATTGCTTCTGGTTGTGCACCCTGTACCGCCGCGACCACCTTCTTGAGATCGTCGAATCGATTCGTCGTGTTGCGGTGCGCGGTGATGACCGACTTGTTCTCCACCGCGATCCGAACCTTTGTGACGTCGGGTTTGCCATTTGCATCGGGCTCACCCACAAACAAGTCGACTCGGCGCTCGCGATCTCCAGGCGAACCCACGTTCTTCCAGATGCGGACGCGTCCACTTTCCAAATCGTCGCGAAACGTTGCGCACTGCGCTCGTAGATCAGCGACTATGCCGTCCGAGACTATGTCCGAGTGCGTTTCGAGCCGGTGATTGTGATAGCGGGCCGCAGCGATGGACGCGATGACCGCATCAAAGGGCGTATTCACGCCGGACGCAGTTCGAGTTGGTCGCGACGTTGCAATGTTGACGCTGCCGCGAAAGACGAGGGAATGGGAATCCGCTTGAGCACATGACTCTGGAGTCGTAGAAAACCGCCGGCCGCTCGCTGGCAATGTGCGTGCAGCCACGCCGTAGCTGGCGGTGAGTTCAAGTATGCGGCGAGCGATTCGAGATCGTCCGGATTCGACGGGACGACGTAATACACTGAGTGGCGGGGCACGATGGTCCCGTCACGATCCACCACGAAAAACGGCGACTCTGTAATGTCTTTGCAGAGTAGCTTTGGGCGACGCATGTCAGCGAGCGGAAGATTGTCGTGAAACGCATACCATGGCTTGTGCGTGACACAACTCCGCGCCTGCAACCGTTCCAGTCGACTCGGCTCCCGAAGAAATCGCCCCAGCGCGCCCAGATTTGGCTCGGGCAACAGCGCTCCGGAATCGTCGTACGGGGCGAGCAAGCTGGATTGCTGATCGAGCGTGCGAGCCGGGGTGATCTGCCGCCCGGACAGCGTCGGGTGCGCGAACTTGCGAAGCTCGCGCGGGATGTGCTCGGTCGGCATGACAAAGACCGCGTCGGCGCCTGTCGCCACGCCACAGCTGATGCGCACCGTCACATCCTCGAGCGTGCTGCCCGCAGCATCGGCGACGAAGCCCTCCACGATCGGCATCCATGTGGTGGCAACGTTGATCATGGCCGTTGACACGGCACCATCGCGGTGAACGATCCGCGTGCGCGTCTTGTGCGCCGTGCGTACGATCGTCGAGACCAAGGGATACGTAACCCGATCCCCGAACGTGTCCTCACCGACAAAATGCAGTTCGTTTATGTGGACGGAGCGCAGCAGCTCGCGGAGCGGCTTTGCCGTCTCCACGTAGAGGAACTTCTCAGGCGTGATGAAGACGATCCGCCCGTCTGGGGCGAGGAGGCGGAGCGCTTGCTCGAAGAACAAGACGTACAAATCGAATCGGCCCGACGCGGTGCGGTACGCGCTGCGGTAGGCGAGGCGCTCCTCGCCGTTCAGCGCGAGAATTGACACGTATGGCGGGTTGCCGATGACAAAGTCGAACGTCTCGCGAGACGGCAGCAGGAAGTCCGCGGTGCGGATCGAGACCTGCGTGACGCCGCGAAAGCGCCGCCTCGCCGTTGCCGCCCGCGCCGGATCGAGCTCGACGCCGACAATCGTTGGCACGGGCCAATTTCGCTGTGCACAGAGTCGCAGCACACCGGCGATAAACTCGCCGTTGCCACAGCCCGGATCGAGCACCCGTGCGGATGCACTCGGCGGGCCCTCGGCGAAGAGCTTCCCGACCATCAGGTCGACAACGTGGTCTGGTGTCGGAACAAAGCCCTTCACAGGAATCTCACGGTGGGTCGCAGGGCTAGAACATCGGGCGAACGAACCCCGAAATATCCCGTCGCGGCAGGCCCAGAGCAAGTAGGGATGTGTTATAGCCATACTGGCGCCGACGCGGGGATTACCGGCGGCCGGGGGCCGATGCTGCACCGCACCAATGGCAGTTCGCGGCATAACGAAGCTGTAGGAAAAGTCCCGACGCAGGCCCATGTGGAAACGGAACTTGATAGCACGCGGCGGGTTGGTCCTGCATCGAATGTGGTGTCGTTTCGCGTCGCTGTCGAGATCCTGCCATGGCCCGCTACAAAGTGGTCGATACGAATCCACAGTTTCTAAGCGTTGACCTCGCACGCCAGTTGCTGCCCGGCACGTTTGAGCACGCGCTCAATCACCTGCTCGATCACGAAGTGGATCTGGCCCACTTCGACGCGCGGTTCAAGAACGACGCGACTGGCGCGCCCGCGTACCCGCCGGCCATGCTGCTCAAGGTCGTGCTGTTCGCCTATTCCCAGGGCATCGTGCGCAGCCGGGCCATTGAACGCGTGTGCCAAGAGCACGTGACGTTCATGGCGCTGTGCGGCATGACGGCGCCGCATTTCACGACGATCGCCCACTTCGTGCGCTCGCTGCGTGACGACATCGCCCAGGTGTTTGCGGCGGTGCTGGCGGTGTGCGACGGCCAAGGCCTGATCGGGCGCGAGATGTTTGCGATCGATGGCGTGAAGCTGCCGAGCAACGCGTCAAAACGTCGGAGTGGTACGCGCGCCGAGTTCACGCAACGGGCGGAGAAGCTGGAAAAGGCGGCGCAGACGATGCTGGAGCGGCACCGGGAGACCGATGCGCTCGACATGGAGCCCGATGTCGCGGCCAAGACCACGGCGCGCATCGCACGACTCACGAAGGACGCAGAGCAGCTGCGCGAGTGGCTTGCGACGCATCCGGCCGATCGCCGGGGCCCGACCGGCGGACTACGCAAGAGCAATCGCACCGACAACGAGAGTGCGAAGATGGCCACGGACAAGGGCGTGATCCAAGGCTATACCGGTGTGGCCGCGGTCGATGCGAAGCACCAGATCATCGTGGACGCGCAAGCGCATGGCACGGGCTCCGAGCAAGAGCTGCTGCTCCCAGTCGTGGACGCTCTCACGGCGCTCCGCACGAGCACCACGGTGCTCACTGCGGACGCGGGCTACCATAGCGAAGCGAATCTCGCCGCGCTCGCGACTCTCGGGGTCACGGCGCTCATCGCCGATCCGGATATGCGCAAGCGCGATGAGCGATTCGCCGACCGCAACCACCACACCACCGCGCCGAGTCCGTTGCATGACAAATCGGGCACCGTGAAGCAGACGCTGCCGGTGTTTGCGCCGAGCGACTTCACGTATGATGCCGACGCGCGCACCTGTGTCTGTCCCGCTGGAAAGTCGCTGAATCGTCGAGGAGCCCGCAACGTCACGAACGGGTACGTCGGGGAACACTTTCAGGGCGCGAAGCGGGACTGTGCCCCATGTGCGTTGCGCGACCAGTGTTTGCGGACGCCCGCGACGACGGTCGTCCGCAACGTCGCGTTCTTTCGCGGGCGCGAGGACGCGGACACCGAGACGCACACGATGCGCATGCAGCAGCGCCTCGATACGCCCGACGGGCGCGAGCAGTACGGGCAACGCTTTGGCACCGTGGAGCCGGTGTTCGGCAATGTCCGGTACAACAAGCGGCTCGATCGCTTCACGCTGCGCGGCCGCACGAAAGTGAACGGCCAGTGGCTGCTCTTTTGTCTGGTGCACAACATCGAAAAGCTCACCCACGCAGGATACGCCGCGTAAATCACCACACGGGCGGCGTCC
>JANNEV010000016.1:0-7018 GCA_031379145.1 Gemmatimonadaceae bacterium | reverse complement strand
CGGCCAAGGGGGGCAGCTTCATCGCCGCGCAGGAGCGATTCGTCTCCGTGCCGCATCCGGCGGACATGGCCATGGATGGTGAGTCCAACATGTACATCGCCAGTCTGGACGGTGGTGAGTACACGTATCAGGGCGACTCCGTTGGCTACATCGTTCGTGTCAGCCCGTCCGGAGGTCCACGGCGCGCACCGAACGTATTCGCCGCCAGCGAGAACGCGCTCATTGCCCTGCTGGCAGCTCCCAACGCCGAGCATCGCCTGCAGGCGCAGCGCGAGCTGCTCCGACGAAATGAGCGCAGCAACGCACAGCCCGGTACCGGTGTGCGTCGCGAAACGGTTGCGCGACTGCAACGGCTTGTACGGGACGTCCAGCAACCAGCGTATGCACGTGTGGCCGCAATGTTCACGCTCACGCAAATGGTTGGTGAGCGCGCTCACTCCACGGTGCTGGTCGCAGTCGCCCAGGCAGATACCCGAGCGCTTGCGTTGCGTGCGCTCGTCGACAATCGGCGCCAGCTCGACCGCGTGCGACCCGCCCTCTTCGTTCGCCAGCTGGCCGACACGAGTGCTGAAGTGCAGCTCGCGGCAATCGCCGGACTGGTGCGGCTCAGCGCCGCCAACGCGAGCGCGTCGCTGGTGACACTGACGGGAAGCCCAGATCAAGCGGTCGCCCACATCGCGTCGAATGCGCTGGTTTCCCTGAAGGGCTGGCGCGCCGCGCTCGATAGCGTCCAGTCTCCAACCACGTCGCCGCGCACTCGCGCGGGTGCGCTGCGCGCGCTCCACGGCATGTCCGAACCCGCGCTCGTGTCTGCGCTCATCGATGCCGTCGCACCCGCACCCGGCACGACCGCCGTACGCGACCTCGTGGTCGCCCTGGCCCGTCTCTATCACGTTGAAGCACCGTGGTCAGGCGACTGGTGGGGAACACGACCGTCGTTCATCGGCCCGTTCTTCGCCCCGACGCGTTGGAGCGAGAGTCCACGAATCGCCCCGATCCTGCAGCAGGTGGTGCGGGACACTCCAGCCGACAGTCTCGGCGAGCTCGCAGAAGCGATGGTTCGAGCCCGTGTGCTTCCGCCGGGTGCCTCTGAGCTGCTGCTGGCCGCTGCATCGGATGTCACACTCCGTGCCGAGGTGGCGAGCACGCTCGTCGGGGCGATTCACGTCGACTCCACTATGAGCCCGTCGCTCGTGCGATGGAGCCGACAGAGCCCCGCCGCTCGCGCCGGCGTGGCGCAACTGCTCTCCGCTGCGCCAGTCATCGTGAAGGGCACGCTTGCATTGGTGCAGGAGGCAATCCGCGACAGCAGCGTACGCGAGGATACGCGCGCCAAGCTGTTGGTGCTTGCCAGCGCGCTGACGGGCAGAGCGGGGCTGGACGTCGTCACGCCACTCTTGGCGTCGTTGACCCCGCAGGTCACGCCGAATGCACCGACGTCCGGTGTCGGTGTCGGCGCCATCGAGAGCGCGTGGCGACGCTTTGTCGGTGACCGGCGGCATGCGCAGGAACTGGACTACTTCATCGAACTTTCACGTGCGCCGCATCCGAACGCGCGGGTGCTCGGGTTCGCCGTGCTGCTGCAGGCGGTGCGCGGCAATCGCGCGCCGGCGATCGTCACCGACAAGGTGCTCCCAGTGCTTGATGCTGCCTGGCGGAGCCGAGCCGCGAGCGCAGATCTCGCGCGCGCAGTCTCAGTCATGCGCCTTGACGCGCAGTATGCCGCAGAGCTCACCGCCGCTGCGACGGCCGCATCCCCGCCTCAGCCGCTCGACTGGATCCCGCTCTTCAATGGCAAGAACCTCGCGCATTGGAAACCCAAGTTCACCGGTCATCCACTCGGTGTGAACCTGCGCAATACCTTTCGCGTCGCGGGGGGACTGCTGCAGGTGCGCTACGACGAATGGAGCAGCTTTTCCGGCGAATTCGGCCACTTGTTCTTCGACACACCGTACTCGCACTACGTCGTAGCGGTCGAGTACCGCTTTGTGGGGCAGCAGGTGAACGGCGCGGGCGCGGGCAATAGCTGGGCGATCAGAAACAATGGCATCATGGTGCACTCGCAGTCCGGGGCCAGCATGGGATTGCAGCAGGATTTTCCGATCTCTCTGGAAGTACAACTGCTTGGCGGTCTCGGCGCCGGCACGCGCACCAATGGCAACCTGTGCACTCCCGGCACGAACATCGTGCTCAACGAGAAGCTGGTGACCACGCACTGCCTCAATTCCAGCTCCATCACGTACGATGGCGATCAGTGGGTGCGCGTCGAGGCGTTGGTCCTTGGCGATTCCATCATCAAGCACATCGTCAACGGCGATACCGTGTTGACGTACACCAAGCCTCAAATGGGCGGTGGGGCAGCGAACAACACAAATCCCGGCGTTCTTGTTGCGGGCAAGCCGCTGACCGGCGGCTACATCGCCTTGCAGGCGGAAACCGCGCCGATCGACTTCCGAAAAGTCGAACTCGTCAACCTCAGCGGATGCATGGACCCAACCGCAGTCGGCTACAAGTCGTACTTCGTAAAGTCCGACCCCGCGGCGTGTCGGCGTCGATAGCGTTGCGATTCGATCGGTGGTCCCAGAACACACGCCAGACTCGAGCGACGGCAGGCAGCGGACGCGCCTCACTCCGAACCGTTGCGCTCGCGTTGACCCTGTGTCTGCCCACGTCCACGATACAAGGCCAGCGGACGGATGGCGCACAGGTCTACGCGACCACATGCACCCCTTGTCATCAGCTGAACGGCCTTGGACTTCCGGACAAGTTTCCGCCGTTGGCTGGCAGCGGCTGGGTCGTGGGCAGCCCGTTTCGCCTGATTCGCATTGTGTTGCACGGCCTGGTCGGCGAAATCGACGTGGAGGGAGAACTCTTCAACGGCGCCATGCCTGGCTGGGGACCAACACTCAACGACGACGCCATTGCCGCTGTGATCACGTATGTCCGCCGGTCATGGGGCAACAGCGCATCGGCGATTACTGCCGCAACGGTGGCAACCGTACGCGCGACCTATGTCACACGTACGGCTCCCTGGACCGCTGCCGATCTGGCCGCGCCATCGTTCGGCGCTCACTCCAAGCATCGGCCATTCGTACCTCAGCAATCAGAACAGGTAGGTGGCGCTGAGGCCCACGGAAAACTGCTGATTCCGAGCGGCGAACACCTGCTGGTTGGAGCGGTCAAAGCGCAGCTCCGGACGAATCAGCACGTTGGGCATGGTCTTGAGATTGAGCGTCGCCGTGGCGCTGCTCAGGCGATGGCCCGGCGCACCGACGATGCCAAACGCCGACGCCGTGCGCGCTGAGGCACGATCGGCCAGGTAGTCGCCGCGGAGCGCGATGCCGACCTTTGGCGTCGCTTCCACAACCAACCACGTGCCAGCCGCCCACCACGTCGCGTCGCGCGTCGGATCGGGCAGCGCCTCGTTCATCTGCTCGCGTCCGTAGTCGCCCTGAACATACGTGGTGACTTTCCCGATGCGCTGGCTGGCCAGCACCTCCACGCCTGAACGCATGGCACTGTTGTTGTCGGCCTGTTCCGGCCCCGTGAACGCCGAGAAGGCGACCGACGTACTGGCCCCCGGCGCGAGTCCGACGCGCGCCATGTACGACAGGCGCCCGTTCACATCCTGCACCTGATCCCAGCCGTTGAGTACGCGCACTTGTGCGTCAACATATTTGTTGAAGCGGTGCTCGACGCTCATGCCAGTCTGCGTGAAATTCTCAACGTAAATGAACTGATTGGCGATCGACACGTTGGGATTCAAGGGCGTCTCGATCAACTCCATCCCCAGAAAGGTCGCCATGAGTCCGATCTTCACCTGCACGCCGTTGCCGTTGGCCGTCGGAAAGTTGAGCGTACCGTACAGCTGATACCCATCACCGTTCAGTCCAAGATTGAAACCCGCGGACTGCAACACAGGGGCGTTCTGTCCGAAAATCATGTCCGCGTGAAACCCGGCATCCAGCTTGGTCGCATCGTAGGCGCGATCCACCGAGAGTTTCAATGCGTTCAGAGAGAATTGATTGCTCGTCCGCTCATAGAGACGCCCAACAATCGCGCGATCGCTGGCGCGGTTCGACATGTTGAAGGCACTCTCCACATAGCCCGAGAACTTGAGTCCGAGCAGCGGGAGGATCACCTCCGGCACGGGCTTGACGATCGTCGTAGAGTCGTCCTTCGGTGCCATCGTGTCCATGCGACCGGCGGTTGCCACCATGGACTGTACGGAGATGGCGTCAACGTTCGTCAGCAACAGCGTGCACGCACCGATGGCGCGGCGTCGTGTCCCACGCATGCCGAATGCCAGCACGCCGTGGTCGTCCCTTCGCTGTCTTCGCGGGATCGACGCCACTTGAGCGTCACGCGCTGAGCACGAACTGATTCGTCGTGGCATTGCTGGCGAGGCCAATGACCTCTCGGCCTGCCCGGAGGTTGGTACCGAGGGGTGAAACCAACCCCGCAGGTACGCGTACCGAATAGAATGAAACTCAATCCCTTACTGGTCGCCGCTTCACTTGCCTACGCGATTCCCGGTGCTGTTCTCACGTTTGCGCCGGACATCGCGCTTCAGGAAATCGGCGTAACGGCGCCACCGCTCACCCTCTGGATGGCCGAGCTGCTCGGCGGCGCGTTGCTCGCGCTGGCCATGTTGAACTGGATACAGCGTTTCTCGATCATAGGCGGCCTCTTCGGACGACCGCTGCTCATGACCAATCTACTGGCCCTGTCCGTGTGCTTCTTTTCCAGCGTGCGTCACTGGCGCGGCCATCAGGGATTGGCACCGATGATCGTGTCCCTCTTCGCGGCTATACTCCTGCTCGCATTCGGACGACTGTTCTTCGTCGCACCTCAGCAGAAGGTGGACGCATCGTGAGCGAACGGTAAACGCGGCAGTCACGAACGCCGATCGGCTCCTTAGTGCGGTCCGCTTGATCCCTTGGAGGGAGACACCACTCCGCGAAGCACTTCCAACCGGAGTTCGGTCCAACCATCCACCTGCGCGTACTGTACGCGTATCCGATGAGCCCCGCCGCTGATCGGCGTGTATGCCGGATGCGTCTCGTGTGGCACCCATTCGTCGATGGCCAGAACGCCATCGATCCAGACGCGAACGGCGTCGTCGCTCAGTACGCGCAGCGTGTGCCGCCCGGATGGCAGCGTCAGCGCCGACGTTGCCTCCAGCGCGATGCGACTTCGCGGCAACGCAGGAAGCAGCGATCGGGACGCAAAGTAGTCAAGGCGCGACTCCTCGCGGGTCAACAGCGGAGTTCCTCGCAGCAGCGCGGCGAAGGCGTCCATGCGCGCGCGCGGGTCTGTGCTGTCGCTCCACGCGAAGAAGCGCACGCTCCACTGCGCCGTTGGCTCGAAGCGCTCGTACGAGAAGCGCACCGGCACCTTCGCTGCTCGCTGCAGCCCGGTGGGCGAGCGCGTCTCGCTTCCCACGTATTCGAGCATCAACGCCCAGTCGCCCGCGAATCCCTCGCGCGGTGACACCGTGATGGTATCACCAACGCGCCCACTCCGACGAGTGAGGGCATGCAAGCCGCGCTGCGAGACAAGCCGCCATGTGCCCGCGGGGCCCAGCACACGCAGTCGCAGCGGCGACGCGCGCGTGCTATCCAGCGGCCACAGCTTGGGCGAGCGCCAGTCGTACGGCCCCCACGCATCGACGACAATCGCAGAACGGTCGCGATCGGCAACGTCGCGTCGCGGCCAGGTGAGCGGCTCGTCAGTGATCTTTGGCAGGCGCCAGTACACGGTAGACGGCGCCAGGCGGCGAGGATCGCAGCTGGTAGCAACAGTATCAACGACCCGATTGGCCACGGTATCCAGCGCCGCGGTATTGCTTACGGCGAACGGTATGGCGACACCGCCAAACGTGTTCTCACGAACGAGATAGTCACGACTCCTGGTGTCGCGATGCTTGGGGTAGCCCCAATCCGATGGCTCAATGGAGTCCGCCCACAGCCTGAGCCCCGTTCCGTCGCCATCAAACCGATTCGCCGCGATGGTATTCTGTTGCCCGTGCTCGATCGCTACGCCAATACGGTTGCGACCGAAGCAGTTGCCGATGACGCGCGACTCGTAACTGTACCCGCCCCAGAGACCATGATCGTTGCCGATCACGCGGTTTCCGATGAAGCTGTTCCGACTGAACGTGGCCTCCATACCGTTGGTAGGCGCGAACGAAAAATCATTGTGCAGGAACACGTTGTCGTTCGCACCGCCGGCTCCGCTGTCCATGGTCTGCTGGCCAGCCCAAAGGAACAGGCCATCGCCGCCATGCGTGACGGAGTTGTAGGCCACCATGTTCTGCGTACACTGCTCGAACATCAGGATACCCGCCGAGTCCTGGCCGCGCCGATACACGCCGTGACTGTAGCCGCGCACGTTGTAGTCAAGCTGGTTGGCCACGATGGCGTTGCCGTTGGACCGATACATGCCGATCCCCAACCCGGAGTTGAACGAAAAGTCGTTCTCCCGGATCTGCATGGAGTCCGTGCGTACCATCAGAAGGCCGTTCATTCCCTGCTCCACCCGATTCGAGCGCAGGGTGCCCGTGGTCACGTCTTCGAGATACATGCCAGCCCCAAAGCGCATCCACTCCCGCTGTTCGTTCCTGTGGTAGGAGAGCCAGTCGTTCAGGCTCTCGTGCTCCACCAGACTGAAGAGCCGTGGTTTCCAGTTGTAACTCAGGTCATTGCCTACCAGGTCCAGCGCGCGCGTGCCGCGCGCGAGAATCCCGATGTGATAGCCTCGCGCTCGCAGCCCTGTCACTCGCACGCGCGTACCACCATCAATGCGAAGCGCAACGCCGCGCGCAGCGTCTGGCGCCGCTTCAGCTGTCGTACCAAGTAGCGTCACACCACGCATGTCCACCACGATGTCGTTTCCCCGAACCACCAGCAACGCGGAGTCGAGGGACGGACTGGCCGGCAGGCGATAGACACCGGGTTTCACGCGCACCGAAGTCGTGATCACGAGGCCCGCTCGAGGCGTCACCACCGGAACCGTC
>JANNEV010000008.1:0-4952 GCA_031379145.1 Gemmatimonadaceae bacterium | reverse complement strand
TGGGGCGTCGACGTGCACGAACCGGCGGCGGCCATCATCCAGCGCGCATTTGGCAAGGGGCTGCTGCTGGTGAGTGCGGGTGAGCACACGCTGCGATTTCTTCCGCCCCTGATCATCACCCGTGCACAGCTGGCAGATGGGCTGGCCATGCTGGAAGCGGCACTCGCGGAGTAGTTCAGGTACACATGTACATCCCGGCATCGTTTCGCGAGCCAGACGACAACGTCATGCTCGACTTCATCCAGGCGCATCCGTTCGGCGCACTCGTCACCGCGTCGTCGGAACCATCGGCCGAGTCGGAGGCCCGCACGAGTCTGTTTGCGACGCACCTGCCATTCCTGGTCCACCGCGAGCGCGGCGCACGCGGCGTGCTCCAGGGACACATCGCGCGGGCGAATCCACATCACCATCAGCCCGGCACCACCGCCGACGCGTTGGTGATCTTCACCGGACCCGATGCGTACATCACGCCCGGTTGGTATCCGGCCAAGCAAGAGCACGGGAAGGTGGTGCCGACCTGGAACTACATCGCGGTCCATGTCTACGGGGTGTTGCGATTCATCGACAACCGCGAGTTCCTGATGCAGCATCTCGACGCCCTGACCAACGAGCATGAAGCGACGCAGGCGCATCCGTGGGCCATGCAGGACGCGCCGGAGTCGTTCGTTGAGCAACAGGCGCGCGCGACGATCGGCGTGGAGATCGAGATCGTCCGGCTGGAGGGCAAGTGGAAACTCAGTCAGAATCGTTCAGCCGCCGATGTCGATGGCGTGATTCACGGGCTGTCCGGTTGTGCGTCCGCGCGCGAGCAGGCAGTGGGCGATCAGGTTGCGGACAGAGAAACTTTCCGCGCTCACTAGTGCGTTCGCGACAATTGCGCAATATTTGCGTTGCCTTCACGTGCCTCCGTGAACGGTGTGGGTGTGTCGCGCGTGGTTGGCGCGATGGCGGCCGCGAGAGCCAAGCGCTCCGCGTAGCTCGCTCACCGGCGGTGTTGCACCTGTCCTGACGCGTCGATCCGGCGGCGCGTACGAGGCCGGACAGGTGCCGCCGGATGAGCTGCATCCGCCCGCTCGTTGCACTGGTGTTGGCAGAGTGTTGCAACCACGGCCAGTCGGCGCGTTAGCTTCCACCTTATGCCGACTCCCGCCTTCATTCGCACTGCGTCCGCGGCCCTGCCAACACTGGCCCTGCCGACACTGGCCCTGCCGACGCTATTGCGCGCACCGCTCGTGACTTCGCTGCTGGTCGCACTCGCATCCACAGCCTCCGCACAGTCCCCCAGCGCGTCGCGCCCGCTGCCTCCTACGCTGGTCGTCCAGCTCACGGTCGATCAGCTGCGCCCGGACTACTTCGATCGTTTCGCCCCGCAGCTCAGCGGTGGACTCGGTCGGCTCATGCGCAACGGTGCGCGGTTCACCAATGCGGTGCATGACCATGCGACAACCGAGACCGCGCCAGGTCACGCCACGCTCTGGTCGGGACGATATCCGGCGCACACGGGTGTTGTGCTCAACGAGATCGGAGTCGCGGACCCGCAGTCGCCGTTGCTGTTCGGGCGAGGCGGCGGAGCGTCGCCCTATCGGTTTCGCGGATCTGCGCTGTTCGATTGGATTCGCACGGCGGACCAGTTCAGTCGCGCGCTTTCGATCTCGCGAAAGGATCGCGGCGCCATCCTGCCGTTGGGTCGCGCCAAGCAGAACGTGTTCTGGTACTCACTCGACGGACGTTTCACCACCAGTTCGTACTACGGCGATAGCGTGCCGACCTGGGTACAGCGCTACAACGCGACGAAACCGATTGCACGTTACCTGGGCGCCAGTTGGACGCCACTCCTGGCGGCGTCCGCGTATCCCGAGCGGGACTCCGTGCCATTCGAAGCACTCGGCAAGGACTACATGTTTCCGCACACGTTGTCCGCCGACCCCCGCAGCGGAGGCAGTGACTTCACGGAGTTTCCATGGATGGACGACATCACCGTGGATTTCGCCCTCGCCGGGGTGAACGCGCTCGACCTCGGTAAGGGGCCCACGATAGACCTCCTGGCTGTGTCCCTGTCGACGACGGATGCCATCGGCCACAAGTACGGCCCCGATTCGCGAGAGCTGCACGACCAGGTGCTCCGCGTGGACCGTGCACTTGGCCGATTGATCGACTCGCTGTTCGTGCTCCGCGACTCCACGCGCATCGTTTTCGCGCTCAGTGCAGACCACGGCGTGGCACCGTTTCCCGAGGCTCACTTTGCCGGCTCGGACCCCGACCGTGGTCGCGTGGACGCGCGGCGGGTCATCGATTCGGCACGCAGCCGCCTTGCCGCGATGGGTGTTGAAGGTGATGCCTTGCTGTTGCAATCGGGCATCATCTCGCTCGACCGGGCCCGCTTGGCGGCGCACGCGGTTCGGGCCGACTCGGTCATCGAGTCTGTACGCTCGGCGCTCCTTCGCGACCCCGGCGTCATGCGCGTGGATCGGGTCAGCCAACTGGCAACGAAAGCGGCTGCCGGTGATAAGTACGCCCGCCGCTGGTTGAACTCTCTACCTGCCGATCTCAAGGCCGTGCTGACCGTCACCCTCAAGCCGTACTACTACTGGTTCACCACCCGGTACGCGACCCATGGGACGCCGCACGACTATGATGCCCGTATCCCCATGCTCTTCATGGGTCCCATGTTCATGCCCGGCACGTACGTCAAACCTGTGCGTTCCGTCGACATCGCCCCTACGCTTGCCGCGGCGATGGGCGTTGAGCCCACAGAGCGCGTGGACGGCCGCGTGCTGACTGAGGTGATGCGCAAGCCCGGTTCGCGTCGGCCTTGAGCGATGATGGCGAGGAGGCCGAAAGACACGGACTCCAGCGGGCGTTTGATGCGGTTCGCTTTCATGGCGCACGTACGCTGAATCTGCGTGCGTTGCAGCCCTCGGCCATGCAAGCGAGCGCGATCACGGAGCAGTGGCTTCGCGGCAAGCAAATGGAGGGGGTCGAGGAGGCGTTGGTCATTACCGGTCGGGGGAATCGCAGTGCGGAGACGGGTTATTCGCCTGTGCGTGAGGCCATCGTGAAGCTGCTGCCATCGCTACGGCGTCGGAACGTGCTGTCAGCCTTTGCCGAGCATTCGCCCGGATCGTTCGTGGTAACCTTCGCGCCAATTCGTTCGCTCTTCGAAGCGCCCAAGCGTCGACGCGAACGGACGGCGCCGGTGGCGCAGTCGGCACCAGCGGCGCTTCTCGCGCTCGATGGGGAGACGCTGCGAGTCATGCGGGAGCTGGCCATTCTCATGCTGGCATCGCTCGGCGTACATTCGCCCAGCTCGCTGTTGATCGAAGACGAGATGTGTCGGCAGTTCGCACAATTGACGATGGGACTGCCAAGCGGACCGGATCGCGCAGCGCTACTGCAACAGTCAGCCATTCGCGCGCTCGAAGAGTTCGAGATGGAGTAGGGCTGACCGCCGGTGCGAGATCCGGAGTAGTTTTCCTGTCCGTGCTCCTCTCGGCTCGTTGCGGACTTCACTTCTCGGACACACTCGCCTCATGTCTCTCGCGCGCGCGTTCGCTTTCGTCAGCGGTTTGAACGGTGTCATGGCGACGCGGAGGCGTTGCCTCTTGCTGGCGACTACGGCGACGCTGTCACCTTTGGTGCTCGCCGCGCAGGCCGGCACTGGGCGCATCGTCGGCTTCTCGGCCGTCAACACCGAGGCACAGCGCCGTATCGAACTCGAGGCCGTACGCGGTGCCGCGCCGTTGCGCGCCAAGGAGCATTCGCAGGCGCTCTCTCAGGAGCCGCACGTCGCGGGCACTCCGGCGCAGGCACGAACGCGTGACTATGTCATTGCGCAGATGAAGCTGTTTGGGCTTGAGACGGAGGTTCGCACGTACGATGTCTGGCTTCCCCACGCCACATCCGTGCGCATCACTCGGATGCTGCGCGATACGACGGTGCTGGATCTGACCGAGCCCGCCATCCCAGGTGACCCGGTTACCGCGATGCCGCAGTACCTCACCGTGAACGGCTCCAGTGCGGCGGGGGTGGGGGAAGGGGAACTCGTCTTCGTCAACTACGGGTTGATCGAGGATTACGCGACGCTCGACTCGCTCGGGGTGTCGGTGAAGGGGAAGGTGGTGTTGGCGCGCTACGGCCGCAGCTTTCGCGGCATCAAATCGCGGGAGGCGGAGAAACGCGGTGCCGTCGGTCTTCTCATCTATACTGATCCGCTCGACGATGGTTTCGCGCGTGGCGATGTCTATCCCGACGGTCCGATGCGTCCCGCCCGCGGCCTGCAGCGCGGAAGTGTTTGGAACGGTACCGGCGATGCGCTGACCCCTGGATACGCGAGTGTCCCGGGTGCCCCGCGGCTCAAGCCGGAGGACACACCGCTCCCGAAGATCCCCGTCGTGCCGATCAGTGCGGCGAACGCGGAAATTCTCCTTGGGCAGGTGCGAGGTACGGATATTCCCGCGAATTGGCAGGGCGGCCTGGCATTGCGCTACCACGTGGGTCCGGGCCCGGCGAAGGTGCGGGTTGAGGTGACGACCGATGCGCTCACCAGCGGGACCAAGCAGATCTACAATACGCTCGGCCTCATTCGGGGCAGTGCGTTTCCAAACGAGTACGTGTACGTCGGAGGCCATCGTGATGCCTGGGGCCCCGGTGCCGCCGACAACGTCAGCGGTACCGTCAGTGTCATCGAAGCGGCGCGTGCGCTTGGTGCGTTGATGAAGACCGGTTGGCGCCCGAAACGCTCCATCGTCTTCGCCACGTGGGATGCCGAGGAATGGGGCCTGATTGGAAGCACGGAGTATGTTGAGGACGATTCGCTCAAGCTCCAGAAGGGAGCCGTGGCGTATTTCAATCAGGACGTGGCCGCGCAGGGTTCGCAGTTCGGTGGCGGGGGTTCTCCGTCGTTACGGGCAACCCTGCGGGACATCACTCGCGCCGTCCTTGATCCGAAAGGA
>JANNEV010000719.1:0-5880 GCA_031379145.1 Gemmatimonadaceae bacterium | reverse complement strand
GCCTTTCGTGGCTTGCGTACAGATCGGCACGAAATCGTCGAGCGGACCCGGCGCGATGACGACACCGGCCGCGTGCACGCCGGTGTGACGCGACAACCCTTCCAGCGAAATCGCGAAGTCGAGCAGTTGCTTGTAACGCGGATCGTCCTCGTAGAAGCGCTTGACCTCCGGCACCTGCGCGATCGCTTCTTTGACGGTCAGCGAAAAATTCGGCGCGTTGGGGATCAGCTTCGCCAGTGCGTCGGTCTCGCCGGGCGTGAAGCCCAGTGTACGTCCCACGTCCTTCACCGCCGCGCGGGACTTCATGGTGCCGAACGTGACGATCTGCCCCACGGAGTCCTTGCCGTACTTGTTCCGCACGTACTCAATGACTTCGCCGCGCCGCTCGAAACAGAAGTCCACGTCCACGTCGGGCATGGAGACGCGTTCCGGATTCAGAAAGCGCTCGAAGAGCAGGTCGAACTCGAGCGGGCACACGTCGGTGATTCGCGTGGCGTACGCCACCAGCGACCCCGCGGCCGAACCGCGGCCCGGACCCACGGGAATGCCCAGATCGCGCGCGGCCTTGATGAAGTCGGCGGTGATCAGGAAGTAGCCGGCGTACCCGGTCTTGGTGATCACGCCAAGCTCGTACTCCAGTCGCTCCACCACATGCGCCGGCAGCGGATCGCCGTAACGCACCTTGGCCCCATCGGTCGCCAGCTGTACCAGGTAATCGTTCTCCGAAGTGACACCGGCCGGCAACGGAAACGACGGCACGTAGTACTTCTTCGCGAACTGCACATCCACCGTGTCGGCGATGGCCAGCGTATTCGTGAGGACGTCCTCACGGCCCGGAAAGAACGGACGGATCTCGTCGGCATTCTTGAAGTACAGGCCATCGTCGTACTTCATCCGGTCGCGATCGTTGCGATCCTTTCCGAGTCCGATGCACAACAGCACGTCATGCGCGTCGTGGTCCTCGTGACGGAGGAAGTGCGCATCGTTGGTGGCCACCACCGGCAAGCCGATGTCGTCGGCCAGGGACAGGATCTTCGCGTTCAGCTTGGCCTGTCCATCGCTTGTGTGCGCCTGCACCTCCAGGAAGTACCGTCCCTTGAACAGCTCGGCGTACCACGCGGCCGCTTCCCGCGCTTCGGCGACGCGGTCCTCCATCAGGTGTGACGCAACCTCGCCTGCCAGGCACGCCGAGGAGACGATGATCCCCTCCGAATACTGGGCGAGCAACTCGCGGTCGATGCGCGGTTTGGTGTAGAATCCCTCGGTGTAGCCCAGCGACGAGAGCTTGACGAGGTTTCGGTATCCGACGATATCGCGGGCGAGCAGTACGAGGTGGTAGTACGGCTTGGCACCCGGTGCCGGCCGCCCGCGCGTGCGGCGATCGCCGGGCGCAACATAGGCTTCCATGCCGATAATCGGCTTGATTCCAGCCTTCCGGGCCTTCTCCTGGAATTCCCAAGCGGCGTGCATGTTGCCATGATCCGTGATGGCGAGCGCCGGCTGTTCAAACAGCTTGGCGCGCGAAATCAGATCATCGATACGATTCGCGCCGTCGAGGAGCGAATACTCGGAGTGGCAATGCAGGTGGACGAACGACATAGATCGAATAGGATAGCCGCTGCGCCGACGGTGCGGGAGCACTTGCGCTCCGTGGCCGTGCGGCATGGGCGCGCGATGTGCGCATGCCGTTGAACCGCGTCGCGGTTGGCCGTGGGGCGGTCAGCCGGCTGGCAATCAGCCGTCGGGCGATCATCTGGCGTTGGGTGCGTCGCGCGCTGGGGCTTGCGGCCACACTGAGCGCCGCAGTGCTCTGTCTCACGCCCATGGGCTGCTACATCTCCCGTGCGGCATTCGAGGAGGCGCGCATTCTGTCGCGCCGGCAGTCCATCGCCAAGTTGGCGGCCGACTCCAGCTCGGAATCCAAAACCGACGCGGCAACCCGCGCCAAACTGAGTCTGGTGGTTGCGGCCCGTCAGTTCGCGACGGATTCACTCGGGCTCAAAGCCGGAAAGAGCTTCACTGCGTACTCGAAACTGGACCGGGATACACTCGTGCTGGTGCTGTCCGCGGCCTATCGCGACCGGCTGGAACGCAAAACGTGGTGGTTCCCGGTCGTGGGCCGTTTCCCATACAAGGGATTTTTCGATTTCGACGACGCCAAGCGCACCGCCAAGACCATGACCGGTCAGGGTTTCGACGTGGCGCTTGGTGCATCGTCGGCATTCAGCACGTTGGGCTGGTTCAACGATCCGCTGGTGAGCAGTACGCTGGCCATGGATTCGGTGTCCCTCGCCAACACCATCATCCACGAGCTGTTGCACAACACGTATTTCGCCAAGGGACGCGTGCCGTTCAACGAATCGTTCGCGACGTTCGTGGGCGGGCGCGGCGCCGAGCACTTTTTTCGCGCCCGCGGGGATACCGCGTCGCTGCGTCGCGCCCAGCAGGATTGGCAGGATGATCTGCGCCTGGGTGCATTCTGGGAACGCGTGGCGCGCGACATTGATAGCGTGTTCGCCGCGCTGCCACCCGAAGCGAGCGCGGCCAGAATCGAAGCGCGCGACACGGTGTACGCGCGTGCGCGACGCCAGCTCATCGACTCGGTCGCCCCGCAGCTGCACGGGTACCCGGCTGGTTGGGCGGAACGGGTACCGTTGAACAATGCCGTGCTGCTGTCGCGACGCGTCTATGCCGAACGGCTCGATGGCTTTGACTCAGTGTATGTCGCCGAAGGCGGCAACATCCGCCGCGCGATCGAACGAATCATTGCGACCGATCGCGCCCGGGTGAAGTAGCGCCTTGTGACACCACACGGTGTGCTGCACGGTGTCCTGCAGATTCTTCTGCACTGTGGCCTGCTACGGCGTCTTCGCCTCCGGCAATAGCACAAATCGCGCGCGATTGGCTTCGCTCAGGTACACCTTGGCCGCCGCCGCCAATTTCTCTGCGGTCAGCGACCCGATCAATGCCTCGTTGCTGAACACGGTGGTTGGGTCGTCGCCGTTTTCAATGCGATCGCGCAGGACGCCCGCCCACCAGTTGTTCTGCTTGCGTGACACTTCCAACGATCGGCGCTGCTGCTCGCGAACCCGTTCCACCTCTGCGGCGCTTGGGGGTACGCGACGCAGCGAATCGAGTTCCTGCAACACTGCGCGGTACAGCGTGTCCGCTTTGTCTGGTGCCGATCCGAAGTCGATCACCAGCTGCCATTCCTGCCGTGGCCGTCGGGACAGCCCGGCGTTGACGCTCACCGAGTAGGTGGCCCCCAACGCCTCACGCAACCGGTCCAGCAACCGCATCTGCAACAGTTCGCTCACCGAGCCGATGAGATACGCCTGCTCTCGGCTCCACGGCGCGACGCCCGCCAGCATCATCACGGTCTGGCTCTGCGGCGCGAGGCCCTTGCGCACCACCTTCTCGATCTGGCCGGCAAACTGCTTGGGTCCAACATCGCGCCAGGTTTCCTTGCGTCCGGTCGTGGGGAGCGGGGCCAGCCACTGCTCCACCAACGGCTTGAGCGTATTCGCGTCGACGTTGCCAACGAACAGGAACGAGAAGTCCCCCGCATCACCGAAGCGATCGCGATAGATGGTGAGCATCTGCGCGAGATTGAGCTCCTTGAGCCGGTCGACTGACAGCGGCCTGGCGCGTGGACTGCCGCTGGCCAGCGTGACAGTAATGGTGTCGCCGAACACGGCGTTGGGATTCGCGTCTTTGTTGCGCAGCTGGTTGTCGAAGTTCTGCAGGAGCGCCTGAAACGCCCCCGAATCCGCGCGGGGCGCCGTCATGCGGAGCCAGGTGAGCTGCAGCAGCGTTTCCAGATCGCGCGGTGACGCGCGCCCGCTGAGTCCTTCGCTGAGGTCGCTGATGGCCGGCGAGACGTTCGCGACCTTCCCGGTCAGTTTCTTGCTGAGATCGATCGCGGAGAACTCGCCCACGCCGCCGTTGGCCAACACGAGCGCGGCCAGCGAGGTGCGAAACACCATGCTGTCACTCGCGAGACTCACGCCGCCGGGACTCCACGCAGACATGACAACCTGGTCGGCATTGAAGTCGGTGGGCTTGACGAAGACGCGAATGCCGTTGGAGAGCGTCCACTCGGTCATGCCGATGGCTTCGTACTTCTTCTCCGCCACCACGCGACCGGCCGCCGGAACCGAACTCACCAGCGCGCCATCGGCCAGCGTTTCGGTCCACGGCGTGATGCTGGCAGCAGCCACTTTGGCGAACACCGCGCGCACGTTCGCTTCGGTGGGCGGTATGAGCCCCGGCTTGTCGGGCATGGTCACGGTGACCACCCGATTGGCCGCACCGACCCGTCCGTTGCCCAACGCGTTCACTTCGGACAGCGTGATCTGCGGGAGAATGCGCTTGGCCGCCTCGTACTCAAAGGCAATGCCGGGAATCCCATCGCCGGAGAGAAAATGCCCGATGTACTCGCCGACGTATCCCTCGGACGCCGACTTGTCACGTTCGGCGTACGCGCGTTCGTAGCCGCGCAGCAGTGTGGTGCGGGTGCGGTCCAGCTCCGCCTGCAGAAACCCGTGCCGATGGACGCGCTCTGATTCCACGAGCACGGTGTACAGCGCCTCGAGCAGCTGCCCTTCCTTGGCTCCTGCGTCGAGCGAGTAGTAGTCGGCACCGCGCACCAAATTCCCACCGCCGGCACCGGCGCCGAGAAATGCCGCATCAGGTTTCCGTGACAGCTCACTGAACCGTTGATTGAGCATTGTGTTGTACAGGCTCTGCATCATGTCTCGGCGCAGGTCTCCCACCGTCGTGGTTCCGGTGGGCGGGAGCTTCCAGAGCACGCCAACCGATGACGCGGTGACCTCGGCATCGGTGGCGATGGAGACCAGCGTGGAATCGTGCTTCGGCACGGCGGCGTTCACGCGCGGCCGAACGGAACTGCGCTTGGGAATGGGGCCGAACGTTCGCTTGATGAGCGCTTGCAGTGTGTCCGGATCGGCGTCGCCAACCGCGATGACCGCCATCAGGTCCGGGCGATACCAGTCACGCCAGAAGCGCTTGATGGGACCGGGGTTGGCGCGCTCGAGAATTGCCGTTTTGCCGATGGGCAGCCGGTCGGCATAGCGCGAGCCGCGAAAGATCACCGGAAACTGCTTAGTGCGAATCCGCTCGCCGGCGCCCAGTCCATTGCGCCACTCCGACAGCACCACTCCGCGCTCCGCCACCACTGCCGTCGAGTCAAACAGAATGCCCGAGGCCACGTCACCCAGGAAGCGAAAGCTCTTGGCCAGAATGCCCGCGCTGTCGGTGGGTACCGGCAGGATGTAGATCGTCTCATCAAAACCCGTTTCGGCGTTCAGGTCGGCACCGAAGCGAACGCCGATGGATTCGAGATACTTCACGATGTCGTTCTTGGCAAAACTCCTGGTGCCATTGAACGCCATGTGTTCCAGAAAGTGCGCCAGCCCTTGCTGATCGTTATCCTCGAGAATGGAGCCCGCGTTGACGACCAGGCGCAGTTCGGCGCGCTGTTCCGGCTTCCCGTTTCGGCGCACGTAGTAGCGCAGGCCGTTGGGCAGCGTGCCGATGCGTACCGCCGGATCAATCGGCAGCGTGGACTTGAGCGCAAAGGAGTCGCTGGCGCTCGCTGGCCGCTTGGACACCGACTTTGCTGACCGCTTGGTCGCCGACACTGCGGGCGGCTGCACGGGGAGCGCCACGGCGAGCGACGCAAGCAACGACGTGGCCAGAACGCCAAGGGTCAAGCACGAGACAACGATTCGCATTCGAGGAATTGCTGAAGTGGGCAGGTAACCCGGTGGGGCTGAAGTGGGGCTGAGAAGTGCGGCTGACATTCACGAGCCAACGGAGAACGTAGCGACGGCCAGCGCGTTCGCCTACATCGTTTCC
>JANNEV010000712.1:0-3748 GCA_031379145.1 Gemmatimonadaceae bacterium | reverse complement strand
TGCCGAGCCAGTAACATGTCATCGAGGTGATGTCGCCCACCGCGCCCTCGTGGATGCGCTTCACGGTTTCAATGTATGCGGGCTGGTGATGACGCTGCAGGCCGACTCCGATTTTGAGGTTCTTCTTCTTCGCCTCAGCCGCAGCTTCAAGCACGCGACGCACGCCCGGCGCATCCACCGCGAGCGGCTTCTCCACGAAGACATGCTTTCCCTGCCGCACGGCCTCCGCGAGGTGATACGGGTGAAATCCCTGCGGCGACGCGATGACGACAAGGTCCGCAAGCGCGATGGCCTCCTTGTAAGCATCGAAGCCGATGGACTGATTCGCCGTCGAGACGTCCACCTGCTCGGGATGTTTGCTCTTCAGCGTCGCGAGACTCTTCTCGAGCTGGTCCTGCGAAATGTCCGCCATCGCGATCAATCGCAGTCCCTTGTCGGTGGTGAGATTCTGGTTCGCTGCCCCGGTGCCGCGCCCTCCGCAGCCGACCACTGCGACTTTGATCGTGTCAGTGTGTTTCGCAGCGAGGGAATGCGTCGCCGCAGCGATAGCTGCCGCGGAGGTAGTGGCGATGAATTGGCGTCGTGTGGTCATGGTGGGATTAAGCTAAAAACTTCAGCATCTCTGCGACAGGGATCGGTCGCTTTTGCCGGATGGATTCCTCGGCGGCGAGGCACAGCCCTGCCGACCATAGTCCGTCGAGTCCGTTCGCCGCGGGCGGTGTGCCGTCGCGCACCATTGCGACGCAGCGTGCAATTTCCTCGCGCAGTTCGAAGACCTCGCCGCTCTGCTTCGCGAGTCTTACTTCCTCCAGATTCTCGCCGTCGAAGACTTTCAGAAATGCCGTGGGCTCCAATGTGCGGTCGAGCGCACCACTCCAGCCGGCCCACAACGCGCCCTTCGTGCCGCTCACCTTCACGGTCTGGTGATGCTCGAATGCCGCGAGCGTCTGCGACACGACTGCGTAGCTGCCATTCGCGCAGCGAAACGTCGCGCTGAAGTTGTCGAAAAGCTGAGGCCGCTTCGGGTCGCGTGAATTGCCGTAGGCATGAAGCTCCACCGGATCGCCGCTGCCTTCGAGATACCACCGCGCGAGATCGAAAAAATGAATCGGTTCCTCCAGCACCCAGCTCCCGACGCGCGCGGGATCGTAGCGCCAACCGTCCGCGCCGAGGCGGTACGGTTTCCGCGAAAGCTCCACGAGGACATACTGCGGTTCGCCGATCGTCCCGCGCTCGATGATCTTTTTGATTTCACCCCACTGCGACGAGAGCCGAAACTCGTGCCCGACCGCGAGGCGCACGCCGTGCTGCTTCGCGCCTGCGATGATTGCCTTGCAGTCGTCCAGTGTCGTCGCCATCGGTTTCTCCAAGAGCACGTGCTTGCCCTCCGCCATCGCGGCCAGCGCGAGCGCGCGGTGCGTGTGGCTCGGCGTCGCGATGTCGATGATGTCGTAGTCCGCCTCCACGATCATCGCGAGGCTGTCGGAGAAAATCTTCGCACCCGGATGCAGCCTGCGCGCCTCCTCGCGCGAGGCCTCCGACGGCGCGGCGATGGCGACCAACTCAGCATCGGGGTTCCCGGCGATGGATTGCGCATGAAATTTTCCCCACGCGCCGAAACCGGCGAGGGCGAAGCGGACGGGCTGTGACATGTCAGTGGCGAGGAGCGGTGGTGAGTGGCGTGATGGGATCCTTCACGAGCCGGCCTTGCAGTTCGTTCAGCCGGCACGTCGGCAATTTCGGCAGGACGTATTTTGCGAAGAGATCGCACTCTTCGAGGTGCGGATAGCCGCTGAGGATGAATGCGCGGATGCCCATGTCCATGTAGCGGTTCAGCTTCGCGAGCACTTGATCGGGATCGCCCACGATCGCGCTCGCACAGCCGCTGCGCGCGAGGCCGATGCCGCTCCACAGGTGCGGCTCGATGTAGAGGTCCTTGCTCTGCGCGCGCAGTTCGTCCTGTCGTTTCACGCCCGCGCTCTGGCTGTCCTGCGAGCGTGCTTTGATCTCCGCGCCTTTCGCGGCGTCGAGTTTTGAAATGAGCCGCTCCGCTGCGGCGCGTGCCTCGGATTCCGTCTCGCGCACGATGACGTGCGTGCGGAAACCGAAATCAATCTTCCGCCCGTGCGCAGCCGCCTTTTCCGACATCACGCGCATCGTCTCCGCGATGCGATCCTCCGTCTCCGGCCACATGAGGAACACGTCGCAATGCTTCGCACACAGTTCCTGCGCCGCGGGCGAGATGCCGCCGAAATACATCAGCGGCCCGCCATTCTGCTGGTAGCATTTCGCCGGCTCCGTCGTCGGCAGGCTGATGTTGTAAAATTCGCCCTTCCACTCGAACGCACCGTTGGTGCGCCACATGCCCTGCAAAATCTGGATGATCTCGCTGGCCCGCGCGTATCGCACCTCGTTGCTCTCCTTCGCGCCCGGCATGTCGGACGAGATGATGTTGATGCACAGCCGCCCCTTCGCGGTGTGGTCCACAGTCGCGAGCGCACGCGCGAGCATAGGCGGCCACACCTCGCCCATGCGCAGTGCGACGAGCTGGTTGATCTGCCGCGTCTGCGGTGCCATCGCCGCGGCAAATGCGAGCGCGTCCTGTCCCGCGATCCAGCCGGATGGCAGCAGGATGTTTTGAAAGCCATGCGCGTCCGCCTTTCGCACGATATCGCCGCAGTGCTCGTAGCTGCTGCGCAGCGCGCCATCGGGCACGCCGAGGAATCCGTAGTCATCGCTGCACAGCGCGGAGAACCACGCGGTCTCGCACCGGCGTTCGGGGGTGCGGATGGGGATCGGTGTCATGGCTGGGAGAATGGGAGGAACAACTGCGGGCCTCGGGGCTGTCCGAGGATGAATATCCGTCGCCCCGTGTCGAGGTTAGGCCCTCGCTGCAAAAAGCGGCGCGGCGGCACCGCGTTCCCGCTTGCACCACTGGCGCGACGCCCACATCTTCGCCGCCCTTTTCGCAATCCTATGAGCCAGACCAAAGAAATCCCGTTGATGGAAAAAATCGTGAGCCTGTGCAAACGGCGCGGCTTCATCTTCCAAAGCTCGGAAATCTACGGCGGCATCAACGGCTTCTGGGACTACGGCCCGCTCGGCGCGGAGCTGAAACGCAACCTGCGCGACACATGGTGGAAGGCGATGATGCGCGACCGTGAGGATGTAGTGCCGCTCGATGCGAGCATCATCATGCACCCAGCGATTTGGAAGGCGTCGGGCCATGTGGATACGTTTGCGGATCCGATGAGCACCTGCAAAAGCTGCAAGAAACTCGTCCGCTCGGATCAATGGTGGGCGATGATGTGCGAGCAGCCGTGGGTGCAGTCGCTCGCGGCGCTTGTGGAGCCGGGCACGGACGCATTCCACACGGGCGATCTGATGAAATGGGCGAAGGGCAAAGGCAAACAGCTCGCGCCGAATCTTGCACTCGTGCGGAATCCTGAAATCACTCTGTCGTGGCTGGCGCAGGACCACGAGCAGGGCAAACGCCCACAGGACGCGCGCGAATTTTACCTCTACCTCGCCACGGAGCAGCGCAACGTGACCGGCTTCGTCACGCCGTGCCCGCACTGCGGCGGCGAACTCACTGCGCCCCGTCCGTTCAATCTGATGCTGCGGACGAATTACAGTCCGATTGCCAGCGACGACAACATGGCCTATCTCCGTCCCGAAACGGCGCAGGCCATCTTCGTCCAGTTCAAGAACGTGTTTGATTCGTCGCGCGTGAAGGTGCCGTTCGGCA
>JANNEV010000685.1:0-5750 GCA_031379145.1 Gemmatimonadaceae bacterium | reverse complement strand
ACCGGCCGGGCCGAAGCTGACCGTCGAACCACCCGTCAAGACGCCCGGGATGACGATGCCAGTGATCTGCGGCGCCGCGTTGTCGATCGCGACGCTACGCGCCGGGATCGCCGTGGTGTTGCCAGCGCGGTCATTCAACGTTCCGGAGAACGTGTAGTAACCGGCCGTTGCGGCTGCGACGGCCTTCGTCGGCTGGGTGGTGAGACCCGTCGACCAGCGCGGGTTCACGCCGTTGTTGCCGAAGATGTTGATGGCGAAGTCACGCTGCGAGTTGTCACCCGGGTTCAGCGTGGCGTCCATCACCGTGAGGAGACGGTTGGCCGCGACAACGTTGGTCGAGCCGTTGCCCGTGGACTGGATCAGGTTTTCAACGACAGCGTCGTTGGCCACGCTGACCGTAACCGGCGACGTACGACGGACGATCTGGAACGTGCCAGCCGCAACCGTGGCGCCACCCGCGAACGACGGGCAGTTACCGAGGTTGAACTGTGCCGCCAAGCCAGAACCAGCCGGCGTGCCGACCGTGTTCGGGACGCAGGTAAAGAAGCCCGAGCGTGAATCGGTGAAGCGAACCGCGAACACCGCGTTCGCCGCGCCAACCGCGCCGTAGGTGCTGCCGAGCGTGGAGTAGATGCTGTCCACATCGGTCTTGGCGAAGCCGGCGATGAAGCCGTTCGGCGCGCCAGCCGAGGTGGCATTCGGAAGCGTGATGAGCACCGGGGCCGTGAGGTCAACACCGAAGGTGACGGCGTTGTTCAGCACGTTGGTAGCATCCGCCGGGTTCTGCTCGTTCGTGGTCGTCGTGGTCGGGTTGTCGAAGGGCACCGTCGTCCGACGGTTTCCAAGACGATCCGTCTCGATGACGCGGAGCACGTACGCACCGTTCGTGAAGTCCGCCGTGGACTCCAGGAGGCCGATGCTGGCGACCGTGGCAGCGAGCGGGCCGCTGGCCGCAGGCGTGCCAGTGACCTGACGCGTGGTCGCGTCGATCTGGGCGATGTTGTACACCTCGAACAGCGTGTTACGGCTGGGGAGGAGGCCAACGCCCAGGTCCGCGATGCAGTAGCGGCTGGGGAGTGCGTTGGACGCCGACGTGCCGTCCGGGCAACCCTGTCCACCCACGGTGGTGTTGATCGTGGCGTAGGGGCTGTTGTTGAACGACGTGCCGCTGTTGAACGCGTACGCCGCGTTGGTCCAGCCGGAGTCGACGCTGATCGCGCCGCCGCCACGGACCTGAATACGCGAGACGGCCGGTGACACCCAGTCCACCGAGATCGGCTCGTAACCCTGCGAGACGGTCGGGCGGTAGAACGTGGAGAGCTTGAAGTCGCCAGCGTTCAGCGCGTTGAGCGCCGGGCTCGGGTTCAGCGTGTTGGCCGTTGGGCCCGGGTCGTTCTTGTTGTCAACCGACGAACCAACCATCGGGCCCAGCTGGGTGCCGAGCTGGCCATCCGTCTGTGCCTGGCAGGACTGGTACAACGGCGCCGTGCCGAAGTTATCCGTGGTACGCGTGCCGCGGCCATAGTTGATGCCGAACGGGCGGACGGAGTCCGTGATGAACGCGCCACCCGTGGCCGTCGTGCCGGTGCCGCACACATTGGTGCCGGGCGCGCCGTTGCGGTCGATTCCGAGCGAAACCTGACGGATGTCGAGGCCCGGCGTGTAGAGCACCGGCACCACGACGAAGCTACCGAAACCAGGCTGCGCGCCCGGGATCAGGGCATCGGGTGCGTCCGGGCCACCGTAGAACGTGATGGCGTTGGCGCCAAGCGTACGGTTGGCCGGGCGGTTCCACTGCACGGCGTAGCCGTCGGAGTTGTTGAAGTTGATGTTCGAGATGTTGTTGGAGGCGACCGTGTTCTGGCCGACCGTCAACGTCGCGATGATCGTCTTCAGGCCGTTCTTGTAGTACGTGTTCGCGTTCGCGCCGGTGGTGAAGTTCACGCCATCGAACTCCGCCGTGTTGATCAGCGTGCTGATGATCGCGAGGTTACCACCCTGCTGCGTGAACGACTGCTGCGCGGCGATGGGCTGGCCCGGGGACGGGCACGGCGTCTGGCCACGGTCGCAGACATACACCTGCGCCGACTGCACGTTCTGGCCGTTCGGGGTCACGTTGAGCGTGACCTGGATCTGGCCCTGCGTGCTGGACAGGTCGACGAAGCCGCCGCTCGGTCCCGTGATGCTGTTGATCGAGATCTGCGCGCCCTGCGACACCGTCACCGGCACCAAGGCCGTGATCGTGGACGCAGCAAACGCACCGCTCTGCGCGGACGTGGCGGTCACCGTGACCACCGCCGTACCCGGCGCAACGGCCGTCACAACACCCGACGTCTGACCAACCGTGGCAACAGCCGGGTTGTTCGTGCCGTAGGTGATCGCGGCCGTGGCGGCCGACGGACCCGACGCCGAAGCGACGAGCGTGGACACCTGCGCGAGCGACAACGACAGCGAGTTCGGCTGCACGTTCAAGGCCGTGAGGCCCGGGACGCGCTCAGACACCGTGATGGTCACGGCCTGGCTGATGGTCGCCGAGGAGAAACCCGTGCCCGAGCCGTTTGCCGTGACCGTGATGGTCGCGACGCCAGGAGCAACGGCAGCAACGACACCCGCCGCCGAAACCGTGGCGATGGCGGCCGAGCTGGAGGCATACGTGTACGCGACCGTGCGGCCAGCAGGCTGCACCGTCGGGACGAGCGTGACCGACTGGCCAATGGCGAGCTGCGCCGCCGACGGCGACACCGCGAGCGACGAGATGGCCGGAGCCGGAGCCGAAACCGAGACGGACGCCGCAGCGACCTGACCGGTGGACGCAGCGGCCGTAACCGTGGCGTTACCCGGGGCAACCGCCGTGACGGCGCAAGCCGAGCCGGCAACAGCGGCCGAGGCCACCGCAGCGTTGCTCGACGTGCAGCTGGCCAGCGTCGGGGCGGCGGTCGTGCTGCCACCGCTGATCTGAACCGCGAAGTTCAGACGCTCGCCAACATTCATGCTAGCACTCGGCGGCGTGATCGAAATGACCACTGGCGCCGCCGGTGCTACGGGCACCGTGACGTTATCGCCGCAAGCACCAAGCGCCGTCAAGGCACTCAGGCTGACGGCGATAATCGCCTTCTTCCGAGAAAAGAGTTGCATTAATCCCCCTCTTACGAGGTCGTGGAGGTAGCATCTGCGCGCAGTGGGTTGCTGCCTGCAGAAAAACCGCATGAGAAAGAACACGTCGCAGTGACATGTTCCTGAATCAGTCAGCCCGTATCGGGCTGGACACGTTCCGGGGAGCGGCCGGTTTGCGTCCACGCCAATACGAAGAGACTGATACCCGAACCATCTGGCACCGCCCTGCCCACACTCGTGGACAGAACAGTGACCGGATAGCAAGACTCAAAGCTATGGGCGATCTGTCGCGCGGTCAAGCCGCAACCGCCCTCGCCTTTCCAACCCGCCATCACATTCCTGTAACGCACCACACAAACACCCCGGGTTATCCACAGACGAGACCGGCGGCGCACGCGCCAGTGAGCCCGGCGGACAACCCCCACCGAGGGAGTCCGTCCCGGGGCCAGCCTATGGACGGTCGTGCTTCCCCAGCCGTCACAGACCCAGCATCACCAGTACGCCCGCGGCCCCCTATCTTCCGCTGCATCCTATGGAAGACTCCCCTCGCCTCCATGTCCCTACCCACCGCCAGGTCGCCACGTCACCGGCCGACCCGGTCGGCCCGGCACTCAACGCCGCCCAGGCGGCCGCGGCCAGCCATGGGGATAGCCCCCTTCTTATAGTCGCCGGAGCCGGTTCGGGAAAAACACGCACCCTCATTCACCGCGTCGCCCACCTCATCGGACGTGGCGTGCCCGCCAGCCGCGTCCTGCTGCTCACCTTCACCCGACGCGCGTCGCAGGAAATGCTCGACCGCTGCCAGCGGCTGGTGGGGTCGGCCTCCCAGCAGGTCACCGGCGGCACCTTTCATGGCGTGGCGCACCGACTCCTGCGGCGGTTCGGGCCCGCCGCGGGGCTCGCGGCCGACTTCACCATCCTCGACCAGGGGGATGCCGGTGATCTCATGAGCATCGCCCGCACCGCCTTTGGCTACGGCGAATCCAAGGGAGGCGCCCCACGATTTCCCCGGGCCGAAACGGCGCTGGCCGTGTACTCGCGCCACGTCAATACAGACAAACCGGTCGCCGATATTCTCGCCGAACAGTGGCCGCACTTCCTGGCGTGGGCCGGTGACCTGGAACGGCTGTTCGGCGACTATGTGCGTCGCAAGAGCGAGCGCAACCTGCTGGACTACGACGACCTCCTGCTCTCGTGGGCACTCCTGCTGGAACACGATCCCGTCATCGCCGCGCAGATCCGGCACCTGTATGATCACGTGCTGGTGGATGAGTATCAGGATACGAACCCGCTCCAGTCGCGTATTCTGCGCGCGCTGTGCACCAACGGACGCATTACCGTGGTGGGTGACGACGCGCAGAGCATCTATGCGTTTCGCGGCGCGACCATACGCAACATTCTTGACTTCCCCGCGCAGTTTCCAGGCACCACCATCATCACACTCGAGCGCAACTATCGCTCGGTGGCGCCGATTCTCGACACCACCAACGCGCTCATTTCGCGCAGCCGTGAGCGCTACTCCAAGCAGCTCTGGACCGAGCGCACGGGCGGCGAGCCGCCGTGGCTGGTGACGCTGCGCGACGAACACGAGCAGACCAAGTTCGTGGTCGATCGCGTGCTGCAACTGCATGACGAAGGGATTCCGCTCCGCGAGATGGCCGTGCTCTTCCGTGCCGGCTATCTGTCGGCCGATCTCGAGATCGAACTCGCGAATCGACGCATTCCGTACGAGAAATGGGGTGGGCTCAAGTTCCTGGAGGCCGCGCACATCAAGGACATGCTGGCATTCCTGCGTGTGCTCGAAAACCCGCGCGACGAAGTCAGTTGGTATCGCTTGCTGCGCTTGCTGCCGGGCGTCGGGGATGCGACCGCGAAAGCCGCCGTGGACCTGCTCGCGCAACACCACTGGGAGCCCATGGCCATTGGTGCGGTGCGTGCGCCCTCGCGGGCGCGCCCCGGACTGCACGCGCTCTCCGCGCTGCTCGATGGCATGCGTCGAGTGAATACCCATGCGCCCGCGGAAGCCATTCGCCTGGTGCGGCAGCTCTACGATCCGATTCTCAAGGCCACCTACGACGATGCGCCGCCTCGGCTGGCCGACCTCGACCAGTTGGAAGTGATTGCTGCCGGGTACCCCGATCGGTCCACGTTCCTGTCTGCACTGGCGCTTGAGCCGCCGTCGAACACGCAGGACCTCGCCGTGGGCAACCACGACGACGACGGCGATGCGCTGATTTTGTCCACCGCGCACTCGTCCAAGGGGAAGGAGTTCGATGTGGTGTTCGTGATCTGGGCAGCGGATGGCGTCTTTCCGATGGCGCGTACCGCTGGCGACGAGGCCCAGGTGGATGAAGAACGGCGCCTGCTGTACGTGGCCATGACCCGCGCTCGCGATCAGCTCTACGTCACGTACCCGCTGCACAGCTACCCCACTCGCACCGGCGCCGACTTTGCGTATGGGCAGCTGTCGCGATTCCTGGACCCGGGCGTTCGCGGTACCATGCAACGCGTGACGCTGGCCCCGGAGCCACTACAGGCGCTGCCGACACTCCGCACGGAGCCCGCGGTAGACCTGCGGGCCTTGCTCCGGGGAAAGTTCGCGCCGTAGCGCACGACACGATGGTCACGGAGGGCGC
>JANNEV010000645.1:0-3767 GCA_031379145.1 Gemmatimonadaceae bacterium | reverse complement strand
AGATTGGCGGCATTGAACGCGACATCATGGACGCCATGATGGACGAGTCGAACAAGCTGGGACTTCGCGTGGCGCATCACGTGGGCGTAGAACAAACCAATGCCTGGGATGACGTGAGGCTCGGCACGACGTCCATCGAGCACTGGTACGGCATTCCCGATGCCGCCATTCCAAACCTGAGGCAGAACTTCCCCACCGACTATAACTATTCGGATGAGACCGATCGATTTCGATGGGCCGGCAGGCTGTGGCGCGAGGCCGAGCCGAAAATTCTCGACTCGCTGCTGAACGCGATGGTCAAGGCGAAGGTCGCCTGGGTGCCGACCATGGACATCTACGAGGCGAGCCGCGACCTGCAGCGGGCGCAGACGCAGCCCTGGTTCAACGACTACCTGCACCCGTCGCTGGCCAACTACTTCAAGCCGGATCCCGCCAATCACGGCTCGTACTTCATTGGCTGGAGCAGCACCGACGAAGTGTACTGGAAAGAGAACTACCGCCTCTGGATGTCGGCCCTCCGCGACTTCGAACGCAAAGGCGGCACGATCGGCTGCGGAGACGACGCCGGGTTCATCTACCAGCTGTACGGCTTCGGCCTGATCCGCGAGATGGAACTGCACGCCGAGGCGGGCTTCAATCCGTTGAAGGTCATCGAGCACTGCACCGGCAACAACGCACGCATTCTCGGCGAGGAATCACGGCTGGGACGCGTGCGTGTGGGCTGGCTGGCCGATCTGATCGTGGTGGATGGCAACCCGCTCGAGGACATCAAGGTGCTCTACGCGGGCGGCACGTCGGCCATTCGCCAGGGCAAAGAAGTCAAAACGCTCGGGAGCGAGTGGATCATCAAGGACGGCATTCCGTACAACGGTCCGCAGCTGCTGCGGGAAGTCAAGGCGATTGTGGACGCTGCGAAAGCGAAAGTTCGGCAGTGAGTCTGCATCGCTTTTCGAGTGCAGCTCGTGCACTCGTCGCGGGTTGCGCGCTGGCATTGGGCCTGCTCCTTCCCGGCAACAGCAGCAGGATTGCCGCACAGGCGACGTCCTCAGGGGTCACGCTCTCCGGCAGGGTGCAGGCCGCCCAGACGAAGACGCCGCTCAAGTTCCTGACGGTGCAGTTGCGGACCGCGAAGGACAGCGCATTCGTGACCGGCCGACTCACCGACGAAAACGGTGCGTTCGTGTTCACCGGGCTACAGAAAGGCGCGTACCTGCTCGAAACGCGATTCATCGGCTTTGCACCGCTGCGAGAACGCGTGCTCATTGGCGAACTCAGCGCGTTCCTCGACCTCGGTGTGCTGCAATTGCAGGAAGTCACCACCACGCTGGGAGGTGTGGTGGTGTCGGCCAAAGCCGACGGCGTCGCCGAGGCGATGGACAGGAAGACGTTCACCGTGGCCGACAACGTGAGTCAGACGGGCGGTTCGGTACTGCAAGCGATGGCGAACCTGCCCGGCGTGACAGTGGGCCAGGACGGCAAGCTGCAGCTTCGCGGCAGCGACAAGGTGGCCGTGCTCATTGACGGGAAGCAAACGGCGTTGACGGGGTTCGGATCGCAAACCGGCCTGGACAATCTCCCTGCATCCGCTCTGCAGCGCATCGAAATCATCAACAACCCCACCGCCAAGTACGACGCCAACGCCAGCGCCGGCGTCATCAACCTCGTCTTCAAGACGCAGGACCAAGAGGGATTCAGCGGCAAGGTGGGCATGATGGGTGGAGCGGGTGCGTTGTGGGTAAAGCGCGAGAACCTGCCCACCATTCGCCCGCAGTATCGGGGGACGCCCAAACTGAACCCGTCGCTGGCCGTGAACTACCGCAAAGGCGCCACCAACACGTTCCTGCAGGGGGACTGGCTGTATGCGCCCACGCTCAACAAGAACGAGTTCTCCACGCGCACATACGACGACGGCACCGTCATCGAGCAGCAGATCAAGCGCAATCGACGTACCGACTACGCGACCGTGAAGGCCGGCGTGGATCACGCCTTCAATGACCAGAATACCTTCAGCGTCTCCGGGTTGTTCAACCGGGAGAAGATTCTCGACAACGGGGACAATCCGTATTTCGCCGGCAACCTCACGAACCGATACCGACTCTGGCAGTTCCTGGAGGACGAAGTCAAGTATACCGCCTTTGGCACCGCAGTCATGACGCATCGGTTTGCGCAGCCTGGGCACTCGCTGGTGTACACCGGCAACTACTCCTTTCACCGGGAGGATGAGCAATACTTCTTCACCAACACGTTGCCCTCCTTTACCGGGAAGGACGCGTTCAAGCTGCTCTCCGACGAGCACGTGGTCGATCTCAACGTCGACTACACCAAGCCGCTGAGACGGGGTCGAGTGGAGGCTGGCTTCAAGGGCCGATACCGCTCCATTCCGGTGAACATGCAGTTCTTTCCGGGGCTCAACTCGCCCCTCGACGTGGGTGCGGGCGGCGCGGCGACCTACCGTGAAGCGATTCCCGCGTTGTACAGCAACTACGTGTTCGAGAATCAACGCGTCGAACTCGAAGGCGGACTTCGTCTCGAGACGGTGAACGTGGACTACGACGTGAACCCCGGGCACAACACATACAAGAGCGATGGTTACCGCTACGTTCAGCCGTTCCCCAACGTGCGCGCGGCCTACAAGATCGACGACGCGCGAAAGATCTCGCTCTTCGTGAATCGGCGCGTAGATCGCCCGAACGAAGTGGACATCCGCATCTTTCCGAAGTATGACGAGCCGGAACTGATCAAGGTCGGCAATCCCGCCTTGCAACCGCAGTTTACCACGTCGGCTGAAGTGGGATACAAGGGCAGCTGGTCCCGCGGCAGCATCTACGCATCGGTGTATCACCGCGCCGTGGATGGCACGATCACCCGGATCGCGACGAAGGCGCCGGGCAGCGTGCTGCTGTACAACGTCTTCCAGAACGCGGGGCGCAGTTCGAACACCGGCTCGGAGCTGGTCTGGCAGCAGACTGTTTCACCGCGCGTTTCCCTGAGCGTGAACGCCAACGTGTATCGCAATGTCGTTGAGGCGTTTTCGGTGGTGAATCGCTATCCGGTGCCCGTTCCGTACTCGGCGACCCAACAACAGCTCACATCCGGGAATCTGAAACTGATCACGTCGCTCCGGCTTCCCCGCGGTTGGGATGGTCAGGTATCCAGTGTGTATCTGGCACCAGACCTCTTGCCGCAGGGCCGGATCGACAGCCGCTACTCCCTGGATGTTGGTGTGAAAAAGAGTGTCCAGCGCGGCAAGGGAGAGTTGGTACTGAACGCCACAGATCTGTTGAACACCATGCAACTGCGTCGCACCATCCGCGGAGCAGATTTCCGCTTCATCAGTACAGACTATCTCGAAACTCAGGTCGTGCGTGCGGGGTATAGCTGGAAGTTCTAGCGTCCGATACCAGTGTGTCCGATACCAGTATGACGAGCGGCGGCCCACTGGGCTCCCTCCGCCCCCGACTTTCCATGCACCCTGCCGTGCTGTGGCTGCTGACGCTCTCACTGATCGCCTGGTCAACGGGTAACGGCGCCACGCGCGCGCGTGCGACACGCTCGCCGATCTCCACGACATCGCGCAGCGACTCCACCGCGACACATGCGGCACTGCGCAAGGCGATCGAGACGTTTCAGGATCGGTGGCGAAAGGAGTGGCAACGGGCCGAAGTGGAGCGGCACAAGCCAATCGATCTGACGCAGATCCGCGGATACACCGTCTTGCTCAACGGCGCCGTGCTCCCGCCCTTCTTCCAGGGCGATCGCGATGCCGT
>JANNEV010000135.1:0-26181 GCA_031379145.1 Gemmatimonadaceae bacterium | reverse complement strand
GCTCGCGAATACGGCTGGTCGCAGGTGGAACTCATGGACATGCGCTTCGAACAGCTGACAGTGGAAATCCGGCCGGCCCCGCCGGTGTTCGTCGGTGAAGAGGAACTGGCAGCCAACGACGGCGTGAGCGTCGCCGAACATGTGCACCGACGCCGAGACCAGAGCGAGTTTCCGGCAGCGGTGACGATTTCGCCCCTCGTGTCACAGGAGGGTGAACCGCTGGGTCAGGTCGTGAGCGTGCGCAACGTCAGCGCCGACCGACGCATGGCAGAGCAACTGCGCCACACGGAAAAGATGGTGGCCCTTGGCGAACTGGTCGCCGGCGTGGCGCACGAGATCAACAACCCACTCACGGGAATCAGCGCCTTCGCTCAGCTTTTGCTCGAGGAGAAACTCGAGGGAGACCAACGCGAATCCGTACTGCTCATCAAGCAGGAAAGCGATCGGGCCAAGACCGTCATCAAGGATCTGCTCCTCTTTACCCGCAAGCCAGAACTGATCACCCTGCCGTTTGACCTCAATGAACTCATCGAACACACCCTGCGCCTGCGCGCATATCCGCTCCGCAGTGCGGGCGTTCGCGTCGAGCTGCAGCTCGACTCGGCACTCCCACGTGTTCCCGGAGATCCGCAGAAACTGCAGCAGGTGCTGCTTAACCTGATCGCGAACGCCGAGTTCGCGATGCAGCAGTGGGATACGCGGGTCCTTACGGTCTCCACGCGCGTCGATGGCGCGAGTGTTGTTGTTTCCTTCATGGATACCGGTCGAGGCATGACCCCCGAGGTGCTACGCCGGATTTTCGAACCGTTCTTCACCACGAAGGCTGAAGGTGTCGGAAACGGGCTCGGATTGAGCGTGAGTTATGGTATCATCCAGGCCCACGGCGGAACGATAGAGGTGCAATCAGACGTTGGGGTGGGCACGGTAGTGCTCATTGCACTGCCGATTACGCTCCCCCCATCGGCACCGCCGCCGGTGCCGCCGCCGGTGCCGCCGCCGGTGCCGCTGGTCACCGACTCCACGCTGTCCAAGTTGTAGTGCGCGCGCTCTGGCCAACCCCGGTCCCGCCTACGTTTCTTCCAACGTCATGATCCCACCCACCGCGAACAATCCGTTTACGGCCATCGACGCCGCCGCCGCCGCCATCGCCGATGACTCCCTCCGCCGCATTCTGGTGGTCGACGACGAGTCGACCATTCGGCTGGCGCTGAGTCGATTCCTCCGCTCCCGTGGCTTCGAAGTCGAGGTGGCTGAGTCGGGCTCGGCCGCGCTCGAGCACTTGAGCGGCAACCGGTTCGCGCTGATGCTGTGCGACTTGCGGATGCCGGGAATGAACGGATTGGACACGGTCGTGAGCGCGCTGGCCATCGACCGGGATCTGGGTGTCATCATGCTCACGGCGGTCAACGACGCCGCCAGCGCAACCGAAGCATTGGCGTCGGGCGCCTTTGACTACCTGATCAAACCCGTCGAACTGCTCGACCTCCAGTCCGCCGTTGAACGGGCCATGCAGCGACGGAGCCACGCGATAGAGCGCCGGGCCAACGATCGTCTGATCCGCGAGGAAGTCGCGCTGCGAACCGCGGAGCTGGAACAGGAAAAAGCCGCCCTGCGCGCTCTCACCGTGAACGTTGCGGAAACCCTCATCAACGCGATGGAGGCCAAGGACGTGTACCTGCGTGGCCATTCCCATCGCGTCGCCGAACTCGCCGCGCATATCGCGGAGGAACTCGGACTTGACGCTGCCATGGTGGACCGGCTCCGATTGGCCGGCCGACTCCATGACGTCGGCAAGATCGGCATCCGAGAGACCGTGCTCAACAAACCCGGACCGCTGACCGACGAGGAGTTTGCGCACGTCAAGGACCACGTGCGCGTCGGCGTGGAGATCCTGCGGCCCCTCCAGCATCTCGGCGAAGTGCTGGAATACGTGCAGGACCATCACGAGCACTGGGACGGCAGCGGCTACCCGCGCGGAAAGGCGGCCACGGACATCGCCCTCGGCGGGCGTATCCTGACGGCGGCAGATGCGTTCGACGCGCTGACCTCCCAACGGGCCTACCGCGACCCCATGCCACCGGCCACCACGCTGGACTATCTCCGGACCCAGGCCGGTCGGTTGCTGGAGCCCCGTATCTATGACGCCCTCCGCGATGTTGTGACCCGAGGACAGGCGCACGGCATTCCTCGCCTGTGATCAGCGTCGGATACGTCGGATGGCTTGACGTGGAGCGAGAGTCTTTGTACTAGGGTGTGTGCAGAATGCGCGGCATCGCTCCGGTGCGCCGTCGCAGGGCACCGGCGAGTACCTCGCGCACGGCAAACAGCGGTTCGCATCAGTCCCGCAGATCCTGGGTTTCGACAATTACGAAGGAGGAGGCAGTCATGCCGCGTGGTGACGAGAAGTCTGAAGAGCTCCAGTTCATCGACCGAGACGACATGCATGATCTGGGGGGATACGGCGGCTCGTCTTACGACGAAGACGACGAAGAGGACGGATACGGCCTTCCCTCCGAAGACGGCGATAGCCTGTGGGACAGCGCCGACGATAGCGACGACGACGACGATGAGGAGGACGAGGACAGCTTCGAAGAAGAGGGGGCCGACGAAGAAGACGACGAGGATGACCTCTTCGGTCGTCCGATCGTGCGGCGCGGACCGGGTCGTCCGCCCAAGAACCCCGGCGCACAGAAGCCGGCGCCGAAGCTCAAGGCCATCATGCCCGTAAAGGTGGAAGAGCCGGCCGCACCGCCGGCCCCTCCCGAGCCCAAGGTCGCCGCACCGAAGCCTCCGAAGCCTCCCAAAGCGCCGGCAGCACCCGCCGCCGCTGCAAAGCCAGCGCCAGCCACACCAGCCACACCGGCCGCGCCAACCAAAGCAGCGCCGGCGGCGAAAAAGGCTCCGGCCAAGAAGGCAACGCCTATCAAGCCCGTCGCGAAAAAAGCAGCCCCGAAAAAGGCTGCTCCCAAGAAGGCGGCCCCGAAAAAGGCTGCTTCAGCAAAGCCCGCCCCGAAGAAAGCGGCCAGCGCAAAACCGGCAGCGAAGAAGGCCGCCGCGAAGAAACCAGCACCCAAGAAGGCTGCACCCAAGAAAGCGGCACCAAAGAAGGCTGCATCCAAGAAGCCGGCTCCCAAGAAGCCTGCCCCCAAGAAGGCGGCTCCCAAGAAGGCGGGCGGGAAAAAGCCGGCTCCCGGCAAACGCAGGTAGTCTCGCACTACCGATCGCGATAAGACTCGACTCGAACAGGGGCGCGGAGATCCGCGCCCCTGTTCGCATTCACGCGACGCCCTAACTTGTGCAAATGACTGCCGCCGATGTTGTGCCTTCGAGTGACCGCATGTCCTTTGCACTCGCTCGGCGCGTGCTCGATGCGCTTCCGCTGACCGTCTGGTCGGTGGACCTCGAGGGACATATCACATCGGCGAACGGGTCCTGGTCACGCTTCGCCTGCGAGAACGGGGCACCCGCCCTTGCGTCCGAAGCTGCCGTACGCGGACGATCCATCTTCGAAAGCATCGGAGACGAAGCCTCCCGGAGCCAGATCGCTCGGGCCATGGACCTGCTGTTCCGCCGCGTCGTGCCCGTCGTCCGATGGGAGTTCCCGTGCAGCTCACCCACCGAAGAGCGCGTCTTTCTGATGCAGGTAACCGCGATCGAGCGCGGCGCCGAGGTCGATGGCTTCGTCTTCTCCACCGTCGACATCACACCCAGCCATCGTTCACGCGAAGCGCTGATCGCCACCGGCATTGCCCTGTCCGAGGCGATCTCGCTTGAGCGCGTCTACGCGGAGGTGGCGCTCCAACTCAGTCGCGCGGTACCGTGCACGGGCTTCGTTATCGCGCTGGCCGACGACGAGACAGCGGAGTTCCGGATCACGCATCGGCAGGGATACGACGGCAGTGAGACGACGTCCTCCGGCGACCTCGAAACCCGACTGAAGCGCACGTGGCTTGATGCCTTGGCGAAAGGGCACCTGGTGCGTGAGCACTCCGCCGCCGGACTCGAGATCACCGCTCCCCTCATTTCGGCCGAAGGCGTCCTCGGCGCCATTACCCTCTGCGTGGAGCTGATTGAATCCGAGCAGGCCCTCGAGGAGGCGGAGCGTGTCCTGGCCGTGGTGTCGGCGCAGACGGCCGTCGCCATTGAGCGCGCCTGGCTCGTGCAGCGCGTTGAGCAGAAGCGACGGCTCGAGGCCATTGGCGAAGTCGCCGCAGGAGTCGCGCACGAGCTGCGAAATCCACTCTTCGGCATCTCCTCCGCAGCCCAGCTACTCCAGCTGCGCAACCGGGAAGATCCGCTGGTCGAACGGAACGTTGGCCGTATTCTGCGAGAGGTGGAGCGTCTCAACCGCATGGTCACCTCGTTGCTCGAGTTCGGTCGACCCAACGCGGCCCATATGACACACGGAGATCCGGACGCCATCTGGGACGACATCCTTGAAGGCGCGAGTGCGCTGTTGGAGCGCAAGCAGCTCACATTGTCCCGCTCTCACGCCGAACCACGCGTTCGTGCACAGTTCGATGCCGAACAACTTGGGCAGGTTTTTCGGAATGTCTTGCTCAACGCCTGCGACGCAGCGCCCGCGGGCAGTGAGCTCCGCTTGTCGTCCCAGCCGTCACCAACCGGCGGCTGGCGCTGTCGGCTCAGCAACGGAGGAACCGCCATACCGGCCGACGTGCTCCCGCACGTCTTCGAGTTCTTCTACTCGACCAAGACGGGCGGTTCCGGGATCGGGCTTGCACTTTGCCAGCGCATCATGGACGAACATGGTGGTTCGGTGCTGATCGACAGTGCTCCGGAGTCCGGTACGACGGTTACTCTGACCCTGCCTGTGTCGGCGGCGACGTGAGCCTGTCCGTGCTGGTGGTGGATGATGATGCCACGATTCGTGGTGTGCTCGTCGAGCTTTTCGAGTCCCTTGGCTACCTCGCTCGCGGTGCCGCGACCGCCGCAGAGGGGCGGAGTCTGTCCAGCGCCAGCGCACCGGATGTCATCGTGCTCGATCTCCGACTGCCTGACGTCAACGGGCTGGATACGCTCGAGGCAATGCGGAGCGACGATCCACTCGTCGGGATGATTTTGCTCACCGGCTATGCGGACGTTCGTACGGCGGTCCGCGCAATGCAGCTCGGCGCTGCCGACGTACTGGAGAAGCCGGTCGACCTCGAACGGCTGGCCGCAGCGGTGAAACTCGCCGCCGATCGCGGGCGAGCGCAGCAGGAACTTGCCGTGTTGCGGGCGCGATCGCGCGCCGTCGACGTGAGTGTGGACGTGACCGCGGGACCCACGCTGGCGCAGCTGATCGAGATCGCTGCCCGAAACGCGGATGCTCCGATACTTCTGCAGGGCGAAACCGGAACTGGCAAGGGATTCGTCGCCCGCACCATCCACGATCGCTCCTCGCGTCAGCACGCACCCTTTATCGAGATCAACTGCGCCTCGCTCTCAGCGACGTTCTTTGAGAGCGAGCTCTTCGGTCACGAACGCGGCGCCTTTACCGACGCGCGCCAGGCCAAGCGCGGGCTGCTGGAGGTGGCGGGTGAAGGAACGGTCTTTCTCGACGAGATCGCGGAAATGCCGATGGACGTTCAGCCGAGGCTGTTGAAAGTCATCGAGGAGCGAACGTTCCGCAGATTGGGAGGAACAACGACGCTGCGCACGGACGCCCGAATTCTCGTCGCCACTCACGAACCACTCCTGGACGCAGTCAACGCGCGTCGTTTTCGCGCGGATTTGTACTATCGGTTGCAGGTCCTGACCCTCACGTTGCCCCCGCTGCGAGATCGGGCCGACGATATTCTGACGCTCGCCGAGTCCGCGCTCCCCCGTGGTGCGTCGTTGAGTGACCACGCACGCGCCGCGTTGGTCGGCTACCGCTGGCCGGGCAATATCCGCGAGCTCAAGAACGCCATCTGGCGCGCGGCGATTGTCGCCGATGGTCGCCCCATTACTCCGGCACATCTCGGTTTGACGTCCGATCACGCGTACTCGGCGTTCTCGGATGGAGAGACGCAGTTTGGCGGCGAACCAAACGAAACCGCCGTGGCCGAGACGCTCGAAACAGTCGAGCGACGAGCGATCACTGCCGCACTCAATTCCGCACGTGGCAACCGAACACACGCGGCTCGAGCCTTGGGCATCGCTCGCTCGACGCTGATCGAGAAGCTCAAACGAATCGACCTGCAGTCGCGCGGGTCCGGGCTACCATCGGCGCCACATTTATCTGACTGATATTCGTAGACCGAAAATCGGTCGCCACGAGTTTTCGTTGTACGACAATCGGTCGATTTTGCCGCAGTCAACGACGCACGTATTCAGTAATGTCATGTGAATGAATCACTTACAGAAAGTACGGTACTGTGGCTCGCTTCTGGCAAGGCACTGACGCATGACTCAGACAGCGCTTCTCAAATCAGTCCTCATCGTTGAGGACGAACAGTCGATCCGGGATATTCTCATCGAGCTGTTCGATGTGGATGGAAACGCGGTTTCGTCGGCCGAATTGCTTCCCGATGCGCTCGAGCAGTTACGCACCCGACGATTCGACCTCATCGTCACCGATCTGCGACTCGGCGGCAAGCGGGACGGTGGTCTTCAGGTCATGGCGGTCGCCGGCATGCTCTCGCCGGACGCTGCGGTGCTCGTGCTCACTGCCTTCCCCGATGATGCGAATCGACAAGCGTCCGTCCGACTGGGCGCTGTCCAGTTCCTGGAGAAGCCGGTCGACTTGTCCGTGATCGCGACCTTTGCGTCTCAGTTCGGTGTCCGAACGGCATTTACGACGTAGCAACAGTTCACTCCCGGCAGGGGCGGACGAACGCGATATCGATAGATTCGTCTTGTGAGTTCCTTTCCAAGCTTTCACGCAACGCGATGACCACGCTGGCCCAACCACTCGGCGGAGTTCGGCTTGTTCATTCCTGGCGCGGCCACGACATCGCGTATGTTCGGCGCGGCAGCGGCGCGCCGATGCTGCTGGTGCATTCCATTCATGCTTGCGCCTGGTCCATGGAGTGGCGCCTGGTCGTGCCCGAACTGTCGGAGCACTTCACCACGTACAGTATCGATCTCCTCGGATTTGGCGCGTCGGCGCATCCAGCGCTGGCGTATACGGCCGACCTGTACGTGGACCTGTTGCGTGACTTCCTCTCGGAGGTCATTGGGGCGCCTGCGGTCCTTGTCGGGTCGTCGCTCGGTGGGACGTACGTGATCGACATTGCTGCGCGACACCCGCACCTGGCGAAGGCAGTCTGCGCCGTTGGCCCTGCTGGAATTTCCAGACTCCTCACGCCCGGTGGCACCGCCGGCGCGATGGTCCAGAAGCTCTTTCATAGTTCGTTCCCAGGCGCCTCCCTGTTTTCGGCGCTCGTGTCGAAGCCCAGTATCCGGTTCTTTCTCAAGGACATCTACCATGATCGTCAGATGCTGACGGACGAGGTGGTGGAGTTGTACTCGAGCAGCGCCAGACAGCAGAACGCGCGGTATGCGCCGGCCGCGTTCGTCGGCATGAGACTCAATCGCGACATCCGCCAAGCGCTGGCCGCGATGCCAGCCCCGTTCATGTTGATTTGGGGCCAGTTCGCGGCGCAGACGCCATTCCGAGAGGCCGAACTCGTCCGGACGCTTCGACCCGAGGCGACGTACGTCGTACTGCCCGCCGGCGACCTCCCTCACGAAGAGTGCCCGGCGGCGTTCAACCGGGCACTCCTCCGGTTTCTCGGCGTGACCTCCTGACGAACCGCCGCGCGCGAGACCGACGGCCGATTCTGTCAATACGCTCGCGGCGACTCGGATTGCCCGTATATTCCGCGTCCCATGCCCGAGTCCCCTGTTCCGCTGCTGCGCGCCCACGCGCGCCACGCTCCATTCAACGCTCGTGGACTCGCTGCCCACGCTGCATCCCTCGTAGACGCCGCTGGCATGAAGCCAACGAATGCCTCTGCGCGGGCCACACCCAGTGCGCGCGCCGTTCGATTTTATGTGGCGAACGGATTGCTCGATCGCCCGGAAGGCGCGGGCACGGCGGCCACGTACGGCTACCGGCATCTGCTCCAGCTGCTCGCCATCAAGATCCGACAGCGCGAAGGACAAACGCTCGACGCAATCAAGACTGAGATGCGCGAGGTCACCGGCGATTCGCTCGAACGCCGCGTTGCTGCGTCGCTCGCGCCCGCGCTGACGTTGCAGCTCGACCCGATTGTCTCGCGTGATGCCGGAAGCACCGCGTCGTGGCGACGGGTGTCCATCGCCGATGGTGTCGAGCTTCACGTTCGCGACGATTCCCCGGCCGCCCGTGATGAATTGATCGTCGCCATGCGCGAGAACCTTCGCGCCGCGCTCGGCCGCAACGACTTCGGGAACTGAGCCCGCGCGTTCCCGCAGGGCCGCGTCGACGGGACCACGCAGCGACCCGGTGCCGTGAACCATCGTTGTCGAGTATCCATTGATGGTGTGCGTCGCTGACGCACCGCGCCGGCCGCTTCACTATTCCATGGAAGATCTGCATGACGTATCGCGTACTTGTCACGGATGACGTCGACCCCGAAGGCGTCGCGTTGCTCCTCGCCGAAGCGAGGCTCAGCGTCGATGAGGTGCCCACGCTACCGAAAGACGAGCTGCTGCGTCGGATCCCCGACTACGATGCGATCGTCGGGCGAAGCGCCACACGCATCTCCGCGGAACTGCTGAGGCACGCCACCAGACTGCGCGTCGTCGGACGTGCTGGCGTGGGCGTCGACAACATCGCGCTTGACGTCGCGACCTCGCTGGGTGTCGCCGTCATCAACGCGCCTGCAGGCAATACGGTCGCGGTCGCCGAGCTGTTTTTTGGCGCCGTGATTGGCCTGCTCCGACAGTTGCCGACCGCGTCGCAGAGCATGACGGAGGGACGCTGGGATCGCGCGCTCTTTCTCGGGCGCGAGCTCAAGGGCAAGACGCTGGGAATCGTGGGACTCGGCCGCATTGGCGGCGAAGTGGCCACACGCGCCCACGCATTCGGCATGCAGGTGCTCGCGTACGATCCCTACGTCGCCGACGAACGCTTCACCTCGCTGCGCGTTCGACGTGCCGTGACCCTGGACGCGCTGCTGGCCGAAACGAACATCCTCACCATTCATACTCCGCTCACGGACGAAACGCGCGGCCTGATCGGCAAGCGCGAACTCCTCCGACTGCCATCCCGATCCGTGGTGGTGAACATGGCGCGCGGTGGCATTGTGGACGAAGTCGCATTGCTGGCAGCCCTCGATGCGGATCAACTGCGAGGCGCGGTGCTCGATGCCTTCAGTGTGGAGCCGCTGGCCGCCGACAGTCCGCTCCGCAAGGCGCCCAACCTGCTGCTCACACCGCACCTCGGTGCCAGCACCGTGGAGGCCCAGCGGAACGTCGCGCGCGATGTCTGCCTTGCCGTGCGCGATGCGCTGCTGCACAAGGATCTGTCGCGCTCCATCAACGTGGCGGCCGGCAGCGATGGCTGGGCCGATCTGCAGTCCGCGATGCTGGTGGCGCGTAGGGCAGCGGCGGTCGCACGCGCGGTCTTGGCCGACCAGGGAATGCGTGCAGTACGTCGGCTGGCGCTTCGTGTCAGCCCGGAGTTGGCGCATGGTTCGGGCGCACTGCTGGCCGCGGCGGCCACCGGCGTACTCGAAGGGGTCATCGAGTCCGATCGGCTGAACCTCATCAACGCGCGCAGTCTCGCCGAAGGGCGCGGTATCGAACTCACGGTCGGCGAGTCCACCGAGCTTGGCAATGCTCGTGCCGTCGAGGTCGCCCTGTCAGGAGGAATGCAGCAACTGGCCGTCACCGGCTGCGCTCCTGACGGCGGTACACCCAGACTCACGAAAATCGGGTCATTCCATGTCGACGTGAATCCGAAGGAGACTCTGTTGATTCTCACCAACAAGGATGTGCCAGGGGTCATCGGTCGCGTTGGAACACTGCTCGGAGAACGACGAGTGAACATCGCGGAGTATCATCAGGCCCGTCTCGCGCAGGGCGGCGACGCGCTGGCTGCGGTGTCGGTCGATGGAACCGTGGATGAAGCAACACGTCGGGCCCTCCTCGAGTTGCCGGATATTGTTTCCGCCAGCATTGTGCACTTTCGCACGGACTGAAACGAATGACCGCGACTGTGCTCCCGGCGAGCAGCGCACACGAGCGCGCGAGCTCCATCGCGATCGAGCGTGACCTCGACGTGCGCCGCGCGTATGCGCGCGATGCATCAGGACTCGACCTGTTGCCCGACGGTGTCGCACGCCCCACATCCGTGGCGCAGGTAGCGGAACTCCTGCGGGAGGCATCCGCGACGCGCACCCCGGTGACCGCCGCCGGACTGCAGTCCAGTACAACGGGTGCGTCCATCTCGGACACCGGGCTCGTACTCTCACTACGCGCGCTGGCGCGCATTGACGCCGTCAACACGGATGCTCGCTCGATACGGGTGGGTCCCGGCGCGGTGGTCGCGGACGTTCGGCGAGCCGCCGAGGCCGCCGGTCTCCTCTTCACGCCAGATCCTACCAGCGAAGAAGAATCCACCGTGGGAGGCGCGATCGCCTGCAACGCTTCGGGCGCGCGGTCATTGCGCTATGGCGCCACGGGTCCGCACGTGCGCGCGCTCACCGTCGTACTGGCCAACGGAGAGGTGCGCGAGTTACGCCGACCTGCATTGGAGAAGAACACGGTTGGATACCCGATCGCGCACGACCCCGTCGCCTGGTTTATCGGAAGCGAGGGCACACTCGGCGTCGTCGTCGAGGCCGAGTTGGGCTTGCTGCCTCTGCCGACACAGGTGCTTGGTCTCGCCGTTCCCTTCGAACGTGAAGCAGATGCGCTGGCGTTTGTCGTAGCGGCCCGGCGATGTGGCAAAGTATACCCGCGATGCCTCGAATTCTTTGATGAGCGCGCGATGACCATCGCACGCGTCGCCGAAGGGAGCGTCGGCTGGGCCAGCGAAGCCCGGGCGATGATCTACGTCGAAGAGACGGGCGCCGACGAAGCCACCGCGGATGACGAATTGCCGCTGGAGGAGTGGCTGGCGCTGGCCGATCACCATCACGCGCTCACCGCGGACATTCGCGTCTACGACACTCCCGGGCCACTCCACGAGGCGCGGCGCATGCGACACGCGGTTCCGGCCACCATGAACGAACGTGGCGCCGCGTGCCGACCGTCAGGCGGTCGCAAGGTCTCCACCGACTGGGCAGTGCCGTATCCGCGACTCGCCGAAGCGCTGCACATCGCACGGTCACTGGCCGACGAGCACGGCGTACCGCAGGCCGTCGCGTACGGCCACGCCGGCAACGGGCATCCGCACCAGAACTTCATTGCCCACGACGCCGCAGAACTGGAACGTATCGAGCTCGTCGTAGCCGCAACGTTGCGGGAGGTCGTGGCGATGGGCGGAACCGTTGCCGCCGAACATGGCATCGGCAAACTCAAGCGGAAATGGTTGCCGTTGCAGGCCACCGATTTGCAGCAGCGCGTCATGCGCGCCCTCAAGCACGAGCTCGATCCGCTCGGAATCCTCGCACCCGGAAACGTTCTGTGATGCTCACGCACACCCGTGCCCGTTTTGCGTCCGTGGTCATGGACGTGGACTCCACGCTCACGGCGCTCGAAGGCATTGATTGGCTCGCCGCCCTTCGCGGCGCAGACGTCGCAGCGGAGATCGCCGAACTGACGACTCGAGCGATGGCCGGCGAGATTCCGCTGGAGACGGTGTACGCGCAGCGTCTGTCGATCATTCGCCCATCGCGCGTGGAGATTGTCGCGCTGGGCCATGCGTACGTGAAGTCGGTGCAACCCGGAGCCCGCGCGCTGTGTGCCGTGCTCACCGCGTCCGGCAGCGAGATCACGCTGTTGAGTGGCGGGCTCCGTGAAGCGATTCTCCCTCTGGCGGAGTACCTCGAAGTCCCGCCGTCTCGCGTGCACGCCGTATCGCTTCGCTTCGACGAAGACGATCGATTCATCGCGCTGGACGGCGAGCAACCGTTGGCCACGCAACGCGGCAAACCCGCCACCCTGTTCGAACTCCAGCTTCCGCGACCACTTGTGATGGTTGGGGATGGCGCCACGGATGCCGCGGTTCGCGGTGTGTCGGACACGTTCATTGCCTACACCGGCGTCGCACGTCGTCCGGGCGTGGTGGCAGTCGCGGATGCGGAAGCCCGCAGCTTCTCGGAGCTGCACGACCTCCTGCTCAGGGAATCGGCGTGAACACCACACCATCGCCCGACTTCGGCACGTTCTTCCTGCCCGGTCCCACTGAGGTGAGACGGGAGGTGCTCGAAGCCATGCTTGCGCCCATGCTGCCTCACCGCGGGGCCGACTTTGAAACGATGTTCGCCGACGTGGTGGCCTCGTTGCAGGTGATTTTCCGCACCTCACGCCCGGTCTTCGTGAGCACGTCGTCGGCCACCGGTTTCATGGAGATGGCGGTACGTTGCACCCCGCCCGGGCCCATTCTTTCGTTGGTCAACGGTGCGTTCTCCGAGCGGTTTGCCGATATCGCGCGCGCCTGCGACCGCGACGTGACGGTCCTCGAAGCGCCTTGGGGATCGGTCGTTGCCCTCGACGCCGTGGAACAAGCGCTTCAAGCACGGGCCTATGCGGCACTCACGGTCGTGCACTCCGAGACCAGCACGGGTGCGCTCACCGACCTGCAAGCACTGGCGACACTCGCCCGCTCGCACGACGTGCTGGTGCTGGTGGATAGCGTCACCGGAATCGCCGGTGCGCCCGTGGAAACCGATGCGTGGGACCTGGACGTGGTACTCACCGGCTCCCAGAAAGCACTGGCCTTGCCCCCGGGTCTCGCGTTCGCTGCGGTGAGTGAACGGTTTGTTGAGCGCGCGTCGCGTGCGACCGCGCGGGGTCGCTACTTCGACGTGCTGGAGTTCGAGCAATACGCGCGGAAGCAGCAGACGCCGAACACGCCAGCCATCTCACTGCTGTATGCGGCGCGTCTGCAGGGCCAGGCGATTGTCCACGAAGGTATCGAAGCACGATGGGCACGTCATGCCGCCATGCAGCGCACGATGCAGGAATGGCTGGTGCGCACACGCGACGCGCTCGGCATCCCCATGTGCATCGGTGCACTCGACGGCATTCGGTCTCCTACGGTGACGGCGGTGGCGTTGCCACCCGGCATCGCCGGCGATGCCCTGGTCCACGCCGTGGCGGATCGGGGGTTTGTCATTGGCGGCGGGTACGGAAAGCTCAAGGCCACATCGTTCCGCATCGGCCACATGGGCGATCACAGTGTGCACGGTCTGTCTCGCTGCCTCGACGCGGTGGCAGATGCCCTGCAGGCGCTCAAGCCCTAGCACGGAGGCTTGGCCGGCTCGACTTCACGAATACCCACGGACCCGACTCTCATGGACGCGACACCGCAGGATTTTGCCGGCCAGCTTGTCGTCATCACCGGCGTCGGCAAAGCGGGACAGGTCGGCGAGGCGCTGGCACTGGCCTTTGCACGACGTGGCGCCACGCTCGCCCTGCTTGACCTGCAGCAGGCAGACGTGGAAGCACGCGCCGCCGCGCTCCGCGATCTTGGGTACAACGTCACGGCGCATGCGGCGAACCTGGCAGACGACGCTGCCGCCCAAGCGGCGGCCGCCGAAGTGGTCGCCGCCACCACTGACCGCTTCGGCGGCGCCGTACACGCAGTCATCTGTGCGGCAGGGGGATTCGGCCTCACCGGCGCCTTGGACAGCAGCGACGCCGCCGCCTGGCAGAAGCAGTTCGTGATCAACCTGGATACGGCGCACAAGGCGACACGCGCCTTTCTGCCGGCCGTTCGACAGGGGCGCGGCGCCTTTGTGTACTTCGGCTCCGCCGCGGCGCTCCCCGGTGCAAAGTCCACCGGCATGGCCGCATACGTGGCGGCCAAGAGCGCGGTGCTGGCCATGATGCGTTCGGTCGCCGAAGACGAGCGCGAACATGGCGTGCGCGCCAATGCCGTCGCACCCACGGCCGTTCGCACCGCATCCAACCTCGACAGCATGGGAGACACCATGCGCTACGTCGACCGGGAGTCCGTCGCGGATGCCGTACTCTTTCTGGCCGGAATCGGCGCGCGCAACGTCACCGGGCAGGTTCTGCTGCTGGCGTAGCCAAGTGCGGCGTCACCAAATGCTCAAATGCGCTGGCGCTCTGGGACGTGCACGCCCACCTTCCAGCGCAGATGACACTCGCTGCTCGCAAGCGACCCACCGTGCGAGGAGTTCTTCTCGATCGTTCTCTCGAGGAGCTCCCCCTGTTCCGCCTCAGCGACTCGGCGGATGATGCGCCCGTTTCGTTCCTCTCGGACAACGGCGGGCGCTGGCGCGTCATCCCCATGGCGGGCGATCGACTGCCCGGCACCTTCGACCAGGACGTCTACGTCGAGCTGCTCCACCGTTATCACGAGATGGGCTCCCCGGCGGACGGGAGCGTCACCTTCACACTGCACGCCTTTCTCCGGTCCATGGGGCGCCGAGCAGACGGACGCACCTACGAACAGCTGCGCGCCGCCCTCGCACGCCTCGAACGGACCACGCTGGAATCGGTGGGGGCGTACTGGTCAGCGACCTCCGGACACGCCGACATCAGCTTCACCATCCTCACGTCCGTGGCCGTCCAGCGGCGGCGCGTAGCCGACCGGGAGCAGCTGCACCTGTTCGGCAACCTCGCCACCGGCGAACCCGGCGACGCCCGGGTCATTATTTCCCCCACCGTCCGGGCGAACCTGGCCGGGCGGCACACCATCACGCTGTCCAGCACCCGGTACCACGCCCTTTCGTCCCCCGTAGCGCGCCGTTTGTACCGCATGCTGGAGGTCGCCCGGGCGGATGACCGACTTTCTTGGCGAATTCCGCTCGAACGACTGGCCGAACATTTACCACTCACGCAACGTTATCCATCGCACCTGCAGCGCGTCCTACAACCAGCACACGAGATGTTGCTGAGCGCAGGACTCGTCCGGGACATCGGGATTCGGCAGTATGACCGCGTTTGGCAGGTAGACTACGTGCTCGGTTCGCGCCCGCGAGAAGAGCCGTAGGGACGCCGCACGGAACCGGACCGCGCTCTTCGCGTACGATGTCGAAGGATTGTTGGTACACCTCCCTCTCGAGCCGCCGCATGACACGCACCCGTAAGGCCGCCTTGGCCAGCCTTCTGCTCCTCCCAGTGCTCGCCGGGGGCTTCGCCCTCCAGGCGCGTGCCACACGGGGCGGCGCTCAACTCCTCGATCAAGTGCTCACGTTCGTAGCCCTGCGCTACGTCGATACGCTCGACGCAACCGCTCTGTACGAGAAGGCGGCGCGCGGACTGGTCAAAGAACTCAACGACCCGTACACGGAGCTGTTCTCGCCCAAACAGATGGAGGAGTTCGCGCGCAACACCAACGGCCGCTATGCCGGCATTGGCATGGAGATCTCCAAGATCGGCGAATGGGTCACCATCAATAAGGTCTTCCCGAATTCGCCGGCCGAGTCGCGCGGTGTCCAGGAAGGCGACCGCATTTTCCAGGTCGACACCTTCTCTGCCCGTGGCTGGAGCACGCAACAGGCGCAAGGCAAGCTCCTCGGCCCGGTCGGTACGGCCGTCACGGTCCAGTTCGCGCGGCCCGGTGTCCCACAGCCAATCAAGCTCGATTTCAAGCGTGCCGAGATCCACGTCCCGGCCGTTCCGTACTCCATGATGATCGACCCGCAGGTGGGTTACATCCCGCTCACCCGCTTCAGTGAGCAGACCACGTCGGACATTGCCGAATCGGTCATGTCGCTGCGCAAGAAGGGGGCGAAGGGCGTGGTGATCGACATGCGCGGAAATCCGGGCGGCATCCTGGAAGAGGCGTTCAACATGTCGAACCTGTTCCTGCCCAAGGGCAAGGAGCTGTTGAGCGTCCGCGGTCGAGGCGATTTCCAGAAGTTCGTGGCCAACAACGAGCCACTCGCTTCGGACATTCCGTTGGTGGTGCTGGTGGACGGCTACTCCGCCTCCGCCTCCGAGATCGTGGCGGGTGCCCTTCAGGACTACGATCGCGCGCTCGTCCTGGGCACCACCTCGTTCGGCAAGGGCCTCGTGCAGAGCGTGTACAATCTCGACGGCGGCTACGCCCTCAAGATCACCACCGGCAAGTGGTACACGCCGTCCGGCCGGTCCATCCAAAAAGAGCGCAAGTTCAATGCGGATGGTCAGTTCGTCGAAGTCGCCACCGATTCAATCGAGACCGACTCGGCCCGCAAGGCCAGACCAACCTACAAATCGGCAAGCGGCCGGACGCTCTACGGCGGCGGTGCGATCACGCCGGACGTGTATGTCCCGGCCGACACGCTCAGCACGCCCGAGCAGAAGCTGCGTCGTGCACTCGCCCCCAGCTCACAGAAATACCTCTTCCACTTGCAGGCCCTCGCGGAAGAGCAAAAGGGCAAGATCAAGTCCGATTTCGTGATGAATCCGTCGTGGCGTGAAGACCTGTACCGTCGTCTTTCGGCCGATTCGGTCAAGATCGAGAAGGCCATCTTCGATGCCGGCGGTACCGATGTTGACCGCGCAATCGAGGAACGCGTCGCGAAAGTCGCCTTTGGTGACACGGCGGTGAAGCGTCATCAGCTCAACGACGACAACCAGCTGCGCAAGGCTATTGATTTGCTTCGCAAGAGCACGACGCAAAAGGACGTGTTCGCCGCCGCGGCACTGCTTCCGGCTGGGAAGCCAATTCTGGCCAAGAGCGGGTCCAGGTAGCTCAGCGCGGCTGTGCTGAATGCCTCGCGCCCGGGTCGCCAAAGTACGCGATCCGGGCGCGGTTCTTTCCGCTCCCAAGCATCCCGCGGGAGCCCTCGTAATCGTGCGGATTGCCGGAAGCGATGAGGCCGCCTACGGTTAGGCGCATGCGCACAACCCACTCCGTCCTGACACTGACCGCCGTCGCTCTCGCGGTCCTCGCCTGTAGCCGCGTTCCACAGGCGGCAACCTCCGCAAGCGCTGGCCCTGCTCGCGTCGCCGTACCGTCGGATACAGGCGAGCGCCACCTGACCAACATCCGGCAACTCACCAATGGCGGCGAGAACGCCGAAGCGTATTTCAGCGCCGATGGGCAGTTCATCACTTTCCAGTCCACGCGCGACGGCCGTACCTGCGATCAGCAGTACGTCATGCGTGCCGACGGCAGCGGCCTGACGAAAGTATCGGTGGGCGGCAAGACCACCTGCGGCTGGTTCCTCCCGGGAAGCAAGCGTCTGTTCTTCGGCTCGACCCACGCAGCCGACAGCGCCTGTCCAGCCAAGCCAGACCCATCCAAGGGATATGTCTGGGGAATCGACCCCTTCGACATCTATACCGTCGGACGTGACGGCAAGGATCTTCGTCGTCTCACCAACTACGGCGTGTACACGGCCGAAGGCGTGCTGTCGCCCGATGGCAAGCGCATCGTGTTCACGTCGCTCAAGGGCGGCGATCTCGACATCTACACCATGAACGTCGACGGAACCGACGTGAAGCAGCTCACCACGGCTCCCGGCTACGACGGCGGCCCCTGGTGGTCGCCGGACGGCACGAAGATCGTCTACCGAGCCTGGCATCCCACCGATCCCGACTCCATCAAGTCGTACCGCGAGCTGCTGGCAAAACGCATGATCCGCCCGAACCGCATGGAACTGTTCGTCATGAACGCGGATGGATCGAACAACCGCCAGATCACCAATCTCGGCGGCGCCAATTTCGGCCCATCGTGGACGCCGGACGGGCAGGGCATCATCTTTTCGTCGAATCACAAGAACCCCAAGAGCCGCAACTTCGACCTGTTCATCGTTCGTGCCGATGGCACCGGGCTCGAACGCATCAGCACGAACCCGGAGTTCGACGGCTTCCCGATGTTCAGTCCCAACGGCAAGCAACTGATCTGGGCCTCCAATCGCTTCGACGCGAAGCCCGGCGAAACGAATCTGTTTATCGCCGACTGGAGACCGTGATCGCCTGACCCTCTACGCCCGGACCGATGATCGCACTTGGCATTGCACTCGCGCTCTTGCTCGCCTTGGTGGTGAGCTCCGTCAGAATCATCGGTCAGGCAGAGGTACTCGTGGTGGAGCGACTTGGTCGCTTCGACCGGGTGGCGCGCTCCGGGCTCAATCTGCTGATCCCATTCATCGAGCGACCACGCACCATTGATGTGCGCTACCTCGAGTCGGATGTTGCTGGCGTGCGGAAACTGGTGGCCGGCTCCACGTCGCGCATCGATTTGCGTGAGCAGGTACTCAACTTCCCGAGTCAACCAGTCATCACGAAGGACAACGTCACCATCGACATCGATGCGGTGCTCTACTACCGCATCGCCGATCCGCAGAAGGCCACGTACTCGGTCACGAACCTGCCCTACGCGCTCGAAACGCTGACGCGCACCACGTTGCGTAACATCGTCGGTGACATGGAGCTGGACGCGACACTCACCAGTCGCGACGTCATCAACAAGCGCATGCGCGACGTGATTGAGGAGGCCTCGATCGGCTGGGGCGTGGACGTCACTCGCGTCGAGCTGCAGAGCATTGAGCCGCCGCGTGATATCCAGCAGTCCATGGAACTGCAGATGCGCGCCGAGCGAGAGCGCCGCGCCTCCGTCACCAACGCCGAAGCTGGGAAACGCGCCGCCATTCTCGAATCGGAAGGCCAGCGCGAGTCGCAAGTGCGGAAGGCCGAAGGCGAGCGTGACGCCAACGTGCTGCGCGCGCAGGGCATGGCCGAGGCGCGGCTCGCGATCGCACACGCCGAAGCGGAGGCGATCGGACTGATCTCCGCAGCGCTCCCCGAGGGGCAGGCCGCGATGTACCTGCTGGGTCTCAAATATCTTGAGGCGCTGCCGCAGCTCACGCAGGGCAAAGGCACCACGATCTTTCTTCCCGCGGAAGCGTCCGGCGTGATGGGCGCGCTCGGCGGATTGCGCGAACTGCTCAGCGCCACCGGCCATTCACGCGACGCCGATCCGGCCGCCGCAGCCCGGTCGCCCGGCACACGCAGTGCCACATCGTCCGGGCTGGGCTACCCCGGTGTGCCAAAAGCGCTTGGGGGCGAGACGGATTCGTCCTCCGGTAGCTGACCTGCATGGCCATCACACAGGAGCGCGCCGAACGAATTGCGCGGGCCCACGCCTGCGTTCGCTGCAAGGAGTACACCTACCGCAAGTTGACCGTGCGCGAGGCCATTGCTGCACTGCGTGAAGAGTTCGGGGAGGTTTGGCACGCCGTGCTCGTTTGCGGCGTGTGCTCCACGCATCAGGAACTCGGCATCGATGGCGACGGAGAGGTCGTCTACGTGTCGTGATCTGGCCCGACACGACCACCGCTGCACTCGCGCTATTCGACAGGTCGCCAGCCGTGGCGATGGAGGACATGCTCGGGCACTGGTGCGGCGGCGGAATGCCCACGGGGCACCCGATGGATGGACTGCTCGAGGCGTACGGCTGGTTTGGCAAGTCGTTCGTGGATGCGGACACGGTGCACCCGCTCCTGTTCGGCTCAAGCATCGAGCATGCAGTGGCGCTCGATCCGCGGTGGATTCCCATTGAACAGACCTGGCGGCTTCGTTTTGCACACAACGACCTGGCACGTTGGAGTTTCCGTGCCCTGCGTCCGCTGCTGCGCACGTCGCGTCCACGCGCGCGACTGCGCATGCTCGAACATCGCGGTGTGGTGAGCGCAACCATGGTATACGATCACCTGCCCATCAACGACGTGTTTCGCTGGATCGACAGCGAGACGCGTCTTGGGTTGATGGATATGCGCGGATTTTCGCAGCCGTTCTTCTTCGTGTTGCGGAGGGTCGCGCCTGGCTGAGGGGACGCCAGGCCCAGTGAAGGGCGGCGTCAGTGGTACAGCCGGGTGCCCGAGTCAGACGTTCTCGATCGGGGCTGAGGCGGCGGTTCCGCGCGGCTGAGACGCGGCATAGAGCCCGAGTTGTCGCAGCATCGCTGTGGCCGCGTCCTGATCTTCGGAGGAAAGCCCGGCCATGACCTGCGTCAGCACCGCTGCGTGCCCGGGAAAGATGTCGGCGACCAGCTGCTCCCCCTGCGAGGTCAAGGCGGCGTAACGCGCTCGGCGGTCTGATGGACACGACTGCCGTTCCACCAGTCCCTTGGCGGTCAAGCGATCAACGAGGTACGTGATGCCACCGCTCGACACGAGAATGCGACGCTGTACCTCCCCCAGAAGCAAGGGCCCGCGATGATACAAGGCCTCAAGAATGCCGAACTCCGCGAGGGTCAATCCATGGGTGGCTGCATCGGCGGCAGCGTGAGCAGCAATGGCGGAGTGCGCGCGAGACAGCACGACCCACAGTCGCAGCGCGGACGACTCACTCGCGCTCCTCGCCACGCCACGCACGGAATCGCGTGGCGGATGCGTGGAAACGCGATGCTCCGCACTCAACGGGGTGGCGCGAGAAGCCACCAACGCATCACCATTCGCAGCAGCGGATACGCGCCGCTGTCCCGCATCGACACGACGACGAGCGTTCATCCCCCAAGCCTCTCCGCAATTGCGGTTCGGCGCAAGGGTTGCGCTTCCTGCATTCGAGCCTACTCGCCAAGCGTCTCATTTCGTCATCGCCGCTCGAACTCACAACCATGGCCCCGTTCGACCTCCGCGCCGCTGCTGTCGGTGATCGTGTCCAACATGAATTCCTCGTTCGCGAGCGCTCGGAACGCACCACGCGCGCCGGCCTTCCGTTCGTGGTCCTGTCTCTCGGAAACGCGACCGGTTCCATCGAAACGGCGCCGATCTGGTCTGAGAAGCTCGACTGGGCGGCCGGTGCTGAGAAAGGCCGAGTCGTGCAGGTTATTGGGGACATCGGTGCGTTTGGTGAGGACGGATCCCGCAAACGTCAGCTCCAGCTGACCGCTCCGCTACGGGTGCTGCCGACGAACCAGTTCGACCCAACCGAGTTTCTGCTCCGAATCGACGTGGAAACGGACAAAATCTGGGACGCGCTGGACAAGATCCGGGCCGGTATAGGCTCGCGGGCTCTCCGTGAGGCCGTCGATCTCTTCTTCGCCGACGACGCGTTTCGCGTGCTCTTTGAGCGCGCGCCCGGTGCCATCAACGGGCACCACGCACAGCTGGGCGGCCTCCTTCTGCACGTCTACGAAGTCACCTCCATTGCTCGGCATATCGCACGAACCGTGCGGCAATCCAGCGCGGATCTGGTCGTTGCCGGCGCGATGCTCCATGACATCGGGAAAGTGGAGGCCTACGCGGTCGCACCCGAGGGTTTCTCACAAACCCCCACGGGTATGCTCCTCGGACACGTTACCCTCGGCGCGCTGATGTTCGATCGCCGCTTGCTGTCCTCGCCGCTGAAACTCACCCGAGCGCAGCACGACGAGTTGCTGCATCTCATTCTGTCCCATCATGGCTCACTCGAATTTGGCAGCCCGGTCCGGCCGATGACCATCGAGGCAGAAATCGTGCACTGGGCGGACGAAGCGTCCGCAAAAGCCACAGATATGCTGGATGAGTTCGCAGACCCTGAGTTATTTCCACCGAATGGAACGGATGAACTGTCAGCGAAGCGCTCGTGGAAGCTCGGTCGAAAGCTCTGGCGCCGGCCGGCCGGCTGGGAGTAGTCCTAACCGAGAGAGGGAGGGTCCGGAGATTCGAGAACTGGCGAAATCCGTGAACGGACGCTAAAACCACGGGGCTCTTCTCGTGCCAGCCAGTGCCGGTCGGCTTCGGAATGCTGTATCTTTCGCCTCCCGGCCGCAGTCTGCGGTCGGCGCACCATTCGCGAGGAGGCGGGATGCGTAAGCCACGACCGAACACGTTTAATCCGGCACAGGCACTGCACCTGATTGCAGCAGATCGTACCGGGCTGCCCCTTAGCTGTCCTTCCTGCTCCGGAAGCATTGATCGGGATCCGGTATCCACCCCGGCGCCGCCCAATTCGCACGTGACGTTGAAGTGCACGAGCTGCGGGCGTCTCGCCCGTTACATCGCCGGCGTGAACTAGCGTCGCACCAGCTGCAGGCGGACGCATCAGGCCAGTTCGGCCACCGCAACAGCCCCCAAGAGGGCTACCACGAATCGGACAGACGACGAAGCGCCCCATCCACGAACAGGATGCGGCGCTTCGTCGTTCAGGTCACCGGAGCACGCGCAGCCTCACGGGCGCTCAATGAGTGATCGTGCCCTGCTTGGACGTGTCCACGTCGTCGGTGGAACCAGTCTTGAACAGGAACCCGTCCATGTTGCGCGTCAGGAATGTGCGCGCCTGCGGGTCCATCACGTTCAATCCGTAGTGGTTGATCAACATGGTCTGCTGCTTGAGCCACAGGCCCCAGCATTCCTTGCAGATCTCCCCTACAATGCGCGCGCCGATGGCGCCGGGGAAGGGCGGTCGTTCAAAGCCTTCTCGAACGTTGCCACATCGGACACAGGTGACGTCTGCCATGGATAGCCGGTTACTCGGTGACGCGGATGTGCGCGCCCAATCGCGCGTATTTCACTTCGGCTAGTCCGAAGAACGTCAGCAACTTGATGTACATCCAGCCGATGTCGAACTCGAACCAGCGATGCGCGAACTTGGCGGAGTGCGGGTCGGCGTGATGGTTGTTGTGCAGCTCCTCCCCGCCAATGATGATGCCAATTGGCGAGATGTTTCGACTGGCATCCTTGACGTCATGATTGCGATAGCCGAGCGCGTGCCCCACGCCGTTGATGACGCCTGCGGCCCAGAGCGGTATCCAGATCATCTGGACGGCCCAGACCAACGGCCCGACAAAGAAGCCAAACAGCCAGATGTCGATGCCGAGCATAAGGACGATACCCATCGAACTGCGCTTGTCGAGCAGATGACGCTCCAGCCAATCCTCGGGCGTCCCCTTGCCGTACTTCTCCAGGACGCCAGGCTGCCGGACCGTCTTTCTATAGTAGAACGCGCCCTTGAGAAGAATATTGCGCAGTCCCTCCATCACCGGGCTGTGCGGATCGCCCTCACGGTCAGCGAACGCATGATGCTTGCGGTGACAGGCCACCCACTCCTTGGTGCGCGTAGCGGTCGTCAGCCATAGCCACACGCGCATCGGGAGTTCCGCGATGTAGTGAAACCGCACGCCACGATGGGTCTGCGCGCGATGGAGAAACAACGTCACGCACACATTCGTGATGTGTCCAGCCACGAAGATGAACAGCAGCGGTTTCCACCAATCGGTTCCCCAGCTTCCGAACTCGGGCATCTACGCCACTCCAGCTGATGACAAACACTCCGGCACCCGTCGTCGGTGCGGGACGAGAAAGTTATCCTCATGAATCGCTCGCGCTACCCTCGTCCCACGCGAGTAGGCGGCCGAATCCGTTGCGGTCCAACTCCTGTCAGGTCTCCTTACTTGGCAAGCCTGCGTGCGCGTCAATCCACGCCAACAGTCGCCGACCCACGTCATCCTTGCAGTAATCAGCCGTGATGATGTGTCCACACCCGCTGAGCCAGTGTTGCTCTCGCACGGTCGACCCGATCATCCGAAAATGCCGTATCGCGTCGGTGGCGCGAACCCTGTTGTCCTCTTTCGACTGCAGGTACAGGGTCGGGGAACGGATGTCCGACAATCGTTGTTCCGCCGCGCGAGCGATGGCTCGCAATCCCGTGAGTGTGTGTGCCGTGTGCACACCGGGGCCGAGGGCGCGCGCGCGCGCAACGGGATCATGTATCGATCGCTCACCGCCCGAACCCTGCACGTAGGGGTTGAACAACCACCGCACCCACGCCAACGCCACGCCGGCCTGCCAGCGCCACGGCATGCCAAGGTACGGCGCCAGCAAAACCAGCGCCGGAACGTCCTGGTGCTCGGCTGCGAGCAGCGCGCACAGCGCACCACCCATGGAAAGTCCACAAAGAGCGACCGTCGTGTGCGACGCCCGCAGCGTCTGATACTCCGTGCGCGCGCACGACAGCCACGCCGACCCACGAGAGGCCGAAGCCATGTACTGCAGATCACGACCGTGACCGGGAAGCAACGGCGCCACGACTGTCCAACCGGCCGCGTGAAGCATCGACGCGATCGGTGCCACCGATTGCGGTGTGTCGTTGTAGCCGTGCAACAGCAGTACCGCGTGTGTAGGGCTGGCCGACAGCCGCAACGGCTCCGCGCCGGGAATGACACCGTTCGCTCCAAGCGGCAACCGCGCGCTGTGCGCGCGCTCGAAGCGTGCTGCGCGGTCCGCTCGAGAAGCCATGGGCCCCCTGTCAGTAACGCGGAAGTGAGGGGTCCGCCGCGACGCTGTAGGCGTCGATGCCGCCGACCAGATTGCGCACGCGGGTGAATCCGTGCTCCCGCATCCAATGCGCGGCCATATCGCTGCGCATGCCATGATGACACAACGTGACGTACTCCTCCTCACGATCCAGCGCCGCCGTGCCCTCAGCGAGTCCGGCCAAGGGGAGCAACCGACTGCCTGGCACGTGGACCAGGTCGAACTCCCACGGCTCACGGACGTCGAGGACTGTCAGTGCGTCACCGCGAGCGAGGCGCTCGGCAAGCAGGGCCGGAGTGATATCTGGGTCGAATGACATGGTGGCGTGTGGCTGAATCGATGAGGAGGACGAGGAACGAAATTCGCGCGTTCCGCACGACGGACAATTGGCGCGACGCGGTACGCGGATGCAACGCGTGTCGTTGTCGAGCAGATCGATCAACATCAGCTGCCCAACCAACGGAGTGCCGATACCGGCAATCCACTTGATGGCCTCCGTCGCCTGATGTAGCCCGATGATACCCGGCACCACACCGAGCACCCCCTCTTCGGCGCACGTCGGCACCGAGCCGAGGGGCGGAGGCTCGGGAAAGAGGCAGCGATAGCACGGACCATCGGGCGCCGCGAATACGCTGACCTGCCCTTGGAAGCGCGAGACACTGCCGTACATGAACACCCGCTCCTCGGCCAGGCACGCGTCGTTGATCGCGTAGCGTGTCGGGAAGTTGTCAGTGGCATCGATGACCACGTCGTGCGCGCGTACCAACTCCGCGGCGTTGGAGTTGGTGAGTCTGGCCTCATGCAGTGCGATGCGTACATGCGGGTTCAGCGACTGCAGCATGTCACCGGCGGCCTGCAGCTTGGTCCGCCCAACGTCCATCGTGTTGTACAACAACTGCCGATGCAGGTTGGTGATATCCACCACATCCGTGTCCACCATGGTGATCGCGCCAATGCCGGCCGCCGCGAGATACATCGCGGCCGGCGCGCCAAGACCACCCGCACCGACAATGAGAACGCTCGCATCGGCGAGCCGTTCCTGCCCGGCAAGACCAAAACCGCGGAGTGCGACCTGCCGCGTGTAGCGTGGTTCGTGCGCGTGGAGGGACGAGTGTGGTATCACGACGATCGACTCATTCGGAAAGGCAGGGAGCAGTATGCCGTCAACACAGCAATCAACGTCGGCCCGTCGGCACAGGCGCCGTCAGCGCTTTACGAGCGGCATCAACCGCCGTCGCTGCCGTACCGAATCGCGAGGCCAGATCAGCGATCTCGCTGAGGGCAACTGCCTGATCACCCGCGCGAACGGCTTCGTTCACGCCGGGGAAACTCATGGTGGCATAGCCGTTGTCCACGTCGGAAGCATAGATCAGCGAGCGATACCATGGTCGACTGCGCAGACCGGACGGCCGCGCAAATGCGCGCTCGACTTGCAGCAGAGACGCGTTCACGGCTTGACTGGTCACCGCCGTCACTGGTCCTGCCAACACGCTATCTCGCGTCACGGCAAATGCCGCCGCCGACTGTTCGAGACGTGCGATACCGGCGGAAATGGGCTCCAGCGCCGTTGCATTCCAACCCCTGCTGGCGAAGCTCCGCTGCATGGGTGGCAGGTAACGCCGCATGGTGCGCGCGAACTCCACGTAGTCGTAAGGCAGGATGTCTGCATTGGCCACCCGTACGGCCATCGCCGCGGCAATGCTGGCGGCCGTGGCGTGATAGAGAAAGCCGGGATCACCGAAACGTTCCATCCAGGCGAAAGTGTCGTACGCGGAATGGTACGTCCCGGCTGGGCCGCCAAACCCCCATTCGGCGATGGGGATTCCAAGATGGTTGTAGAAGCCGGCAAAATCGCTGCCGCCTCCCGGATCTCCCATCGGTGGCTCCAACGTGTCACTCGTCGTGCCCGTCGATGCGCGCCACGTATCGTAGACGCTGCCTCGTCCTTTCGGATCAAGGACGG